>CAUTPS010000026.1:0-33989 GCA_963540415.1 uncultured Prevotella sp. | reverse complement strand
AAAATACAGTTGGCCAAAGCTTACTGGCTCCTAATGACCGATTTGGGTTTAATAGCATTAGTATAGGGCATACCTCAGATACTCACGTATTGGAAGTAGCTTTATTGTGATTTTAAGAATAGTAGATGATATCAACTAATCAGATGCCTAGGAGAGTACGTTATAGACGTACTCTCCTTTTTAGTACGCTCGGCATGAGCATTGTCTAACGGGTGTAAGTCCCGAGTAAGCTCTAATAGCGAGAATTACATAGCCAACGACAAGGGGTGTTCATCGTGAGGTGAAATCTGAAGGAAGTCGGCGGCAAACATCTGACTTAACGGACAGGAACTTCATATAAGGCATATGACCGTGGATGAGATTGCTAAACAAATCAAAGTCCCATAGCTATTCGGAACGGTTGGTGGAGTTTCCTTGAGCGAAGCGAAAAAATGAAGTAGGTATAAGATGGAAAGACAATGCCCTTATCCGAGGAGGTCTCACGGACATGACGATTAGTTGTCTTTACGAAAATCGCGGAGCAAAACTTGTCGTGATAAGTCAGCAGATGTCATAGTATCTAAGGCACGTGTGCCTATGGGGAAGGGCTGAATTGGGTAGTGCAATAGTAAATGATTGCTATCTTGCGATTTTGTTTGTAACCAGATGTCCGAAAGGAACTCTCTATTCATACGATAGGACGGAATCCGACAATAGAATAGAAGCGGTCGTACTCAAAGGGATAGCTGAAAACAACTTGCCACATATTCAGAAGCCACTGGTACTCGAATAGAGACAGTTCGCGAAATGGACCTTAGTGTTAGTTCCAATTTGTAAAGTTGATTATCGTTATAACCCAATAGTTACGACTGTATGTTCCTCCGCGAGTATTCGGCTGGTGACATTCCAAAAGTTTGGTTGAAGCACTTGGCAAAATAGCTCTGCGTAGAGAAGCCAACCATATACATTACTTCAGACACTGCGAAACGACCTTGCTTTAGAAACACTGCTGCCCGCTGCATTCTCATCTGGCGAATATAATTTACTGGTGTAAGTCCTGTGACCGCTTTAATCCGTCGATAGATAAGTTTCGTACCATATCCCGTCAGTTGGGTCAACAGTTGCACATTGAGGTCTGCATCAGCCAAATGTTCTTCGATTATTGCTGTCACAGCCTTCACCACGACATCCTCATCATTGACATCAAGAGTTATAAAGCCTTTTTCTGATTTTTTTGGATTGTCTCCACCAGTATTCTCAGTGTTGACTTTTAGTTTTGCTGAGTCATCAGAATGAGAATTATCAGAACATGACTCGTGTCGGTCCACTTTATATCCTAATTTTATAATAAAAGTAGCAAATCCATCTTCGGACTCATCTAACGACACAACAGCTCCCATTATGCGAGCACGCTGACTAATAAGTGTAAGATGACTCTCCCCATAAGACATAAACGCAAAGTGGCGTTTATCCATCGACAAGACCAACTTCTCTATATCAAGTCGAAGCACAGCATTTCCATCTTTCTCTTCAGTAGAGAGCACCGCATTACCTTTTACAAGCGTATCGTCATCAACGAACTTCGTAATAGCATCCAGCAAACCAAGTATTGCAACCACGTCTACCTCAGTCATTAACCCAAGTTTACCAGCTGAAAAAGACATTCTGGTTCCGCGTCCCATATCGTGGTAATCGGACACTACTAACTGGCATAGATCCGTCAAGTCAAGCCTATGCATGACCGTTTTGTTCGTATTGTTGGCTGTTGGTAACGGCAAGTCCAAAGCCTCAGAAGCCATCTGGCATATCGCTGTTCCATTACGGCGTATAATGTTGATGTCGTCTTCCCGTTTACCATGAAACTGAGATTGAAGATTAAAAACAGAAGCAAGGACCGATGCTGCTGACATTTTCAGTTTCTCCGACAACGTAGCGAAGAACTCTGCGCGTCTCGCACTTTGTTCCATAGCATCATTACGAGCCTTTCGCTCACGCTGCAACTCGCGCTGTATCCATACAAAACGCACAGCCCATGATATCAAAGATAGGAACAAAAGTACATAGATTGTTTTAGCCCACCACGTGAGATACCATGGAGGAAGGATGGTCACCTTTAGACTGTATATTTCTTTAGATGGTCTCCCTTGACCATCCACCACACTTATACGAAGTCGGTAACTACCATGGGGAAGACCATTGAACGCTACCTGCAGTGTCCCCGCAGGCATGAGCGTCCATTGTTCCCCTACGCCTTCCATCAGGTAGGCGTATCGTGCTGCTAACTGGCCACATTGCGGATTATCGGAGAAAAGGAGCTTGAAGTTGTTCTCATTGCTGTGAAGAATAATCTTACCATCATTTTCAAGATATTGCCCTGCTTCATTCATACACATCTGCTGCCCATTAACCTCTATTCCGGTGAGTTGCAGGTAACTGTGGTCGGCAGTAGCTAAATTCTCTGTACTGACAGTCATCAGCACGTCTTCACCACCAAGTATTACCCCTTTATGCCTCTTACCAGCATGGTCGGTCCAAGACAACGGTGAGGCCATTGAAAAAGCATTCATGGCGTTAAGAGAGAAAGCTTTGCTGGATCCGTCAGGGCGCAGAATGCAGACATCTTTGTTGGCTGCAATCCATAGTGCACCATCTTCAGTGCCGAGCATTACTGGCAACAGACCACGGTCTACCATGGAAAAAGTACGGCGTGATTTTATGTCACCGTTGGCAAAGCGCACCACCTTTCCAGCCATGGTTACCCACACCGAGCCTCCTGCATCAGCTATCACTTTATCGACAGAGTTCTCTTTCATAGCGTGGGTGACGTGCAGTGTGGCAACATCAATACGGTCGACTCCTCCACTGTAAGCGGCAGCCCAAACTCGTCCTTGCCTGTCAATGGCAAGACTTCCAATATTAACGCCTATCAGTGAAGGGCCAAGATGTGCATCAGCCCTCACAAGACCTTGACTGACAAGGAGCCGATGCCGATCAATGATGAATATTCCTCCGGCATAGGCAGACACCCAACACCGTTTATTCCTATCCTCTACGATATCGTATGCCCAAGCAGCATTATATTGTCCAGTGTCATCGGTAAGCAATACATTACGAGTCGTGCCATTTCGTGGGTCGATGATAAAAAGTCCATGATCGGTACACGCTATGATGGTACCATCAGACATACGATGTAACTTTCGTATGCGATTGTGTGATATATTCCAACGTGAATCACCCTGTCTATACCATTTTGAGACTTTCCATCCCTGTGCACTGCGGTGCATATTTATCAATCCGTTGTCACCTCCTACCCACAGTGACATACCATCAGCATCGGACAACAATGTTCCAAACGTATTGCCATCACCCCTGCCGGTGATAGTAGAAAGACTCCAGCAACGAAATGGCTCATGGGAACGATGTACGGACAACCCACGGTCTGTACCGACAAGAAGATTATTCCACTTATCTTTGGTCAGCGACCATACAACATTACTTGCCAGTGAATTGTCAACACGTATGTCTTGGCATACGTGCACGGCATGCTGCATGTTGTCAACCATGTATAATCCATCGTCGGTTCCTATATACAGCATGTCATTTACTTGACATAGGGCTTTGATGGAGTTGGAATGTAACGTAGATAACTCTTCCAGTGAATGTCCATCATAATGAAACAAAGCGCCCTCTGTTCCAATCCAATAACCACCATCTTTTGCATGAGCCATAGCATTGACCAAAGGACGGTTTGGCTGGATACCCACATTGATGGCTCTCACGCGTTTGTTGTGGATGATATATAATCCATGGAGTGTGCCTACAAGAAGCCCATAAGGAGTGTCGAGCAACGAATAGACTTGAGGTAAGTTTCGTACAAGGGGGCGCGTACTGCCAGTCTGCATGTCGTAAACGTCCACGCCATCGGCACCTCCAACCATTATTTTTGTTCCTTTCTGCAACAGAGCACGTACACTGCGAACACCACCCATAGAAGGAAGCACACGTAGATTTCGCCGTTCCGCTATACGCAGACCGCCATCAGTACCCATCAGTACCTTGTCACCAGCTAACATCACTGTATGGATGATGGTTTGAAGATCTGTACCTCTAAACAGAGTGTAATCACGATAGCCATCATAAACGACAAGTCCTTTATCAGTGCCCATCCATATTTGTCCGTCGGCATCTGTTGTCATACACAATACTACCGAAGACGCATTTGGCTTGAAGTTTACAAAAGAAGGTAAGGTTATGGACTCTTCAACTTTAGCTTGAATGACACCATTTCCTATGAGTATAGATAATAGAAAAAGTAGAATAGATACAAGTTTTGGTTTTGATGCTATCATTGGATAATACTTACTTTGTCACTGCAAAAATAGCAATTTTATCTGTACAAGAAGCATTATCCACTAAAATATTAATACGAGGGAGTGTCAAAATAGACACATCCTCTCTTTTTATTTCTAAAACTTACTTTTCCACAAAAGGGTCAACAGTTTTTCTCAAAACAGTCAACTGATTTTCAAAAACAGTCGACTGTTTTTTCAGAAAGGGTTGACCATTTTTTTAAAAAGGGTTGACCGTTTTAATGAAAAGGGTTGACCATTTCTTCAAAAAAGAGGATGTGCCCATTTTGACACACCCTCGCATAGAATCATTATTGAGTTTGATAAACTCTTACATAATCAACTTCGTAACGTAATGGGAAATGGGCAACATCTGGTTCACCACCATTGCTTCCTATTGCAAGATTGAGCAAGATATATTGCCCGAAACCGTCACGTATATTGGAAAAAGGATTGTCGTAATTGCCATCGACACCGTTGTTGCGGGTCTTGGAGAGGTCCACCTCGTTGAGTAGTTCCCCGTCGAGATAGAGACGGATGAAGTGCTCATCCCAGTCCATTCTCCAAACATGGAACTTAGAAGCCCAGTCGGCATCCTTTGCTGTGAAATGGGTGAATGGTGTGACGCTCTCGTCCCATACTGCCGAGTATCTCTTGTCTGATCCCCAGCAGGCATTAGCCAGTATGGATGGTGCACCATTTTTAATATAGAACTCCATGAGGTCTATCTCTCCATTTTGCGGCCACTCTCCCTGATTGCCCAACGTCCATATGGCAGGCCAAGCACCACGTGTGACAGGTATGCGTGCACGCACTTCCATACGTCCATACCTGAAGTGGAAACTCTTCTCAGTTGTCAGGCACGAAGAGGTGTACTGTGCCTCTGGACGAGAGCAACGCCAATCGGTGGATTGAGAATTATAGTTAGGATTATGAACTTTCTCCTTCCGACCTTCTATCACTAACAATCCGTTGCTTACCGATGCGTTGTCGGGTTGATACCATTGTAATTCCTCGTTCCTCACGAAGCCATGTTCGTAAGTCCATTCGTCAGAGGGTCGCCCATCAACATTAAACTCATCGTTCCAGATCAGCTGGTAACCTTGATACTGCGTAGGGGTGACATCCTTGGAAAGAGCTTTCTTTGAAGCTTCATCGTCAGCCGTGTTGCCTGATGTCTCTATGGGCATCTGTCTTCCAGTTGGCTCTTCTTCAGCCGATGACTCATGGCATTGGCAGAAGAAAGCCAAAGCCAAGAGGGAAAGAAAATAAGATACTTTCATATTTACCAGTATTGTTACTATTTCCACAAATCGTTTTGTTCAAGATTGTTATTGGAGTCAACATCGGGTTGTGGAATAGGCCATACATACTCTTTCTCACCACGATAGTTGCGGTACTCGTATGGGAATTTATAAGTCTTTGCCTCATTGTTCACGCGGTCAACAGCATCCTTGAGCATGTGCCAGCGATAGAGATCGAATAGTCGTAGCCCTTCAAAGGCTGTCTCCACACGACGTTCATGACGAACGATTGCCCGAAGCTGGTCTTGCGACAAGCCAGTACCCTCTACATTCTCTACGCTGGGCATCTTGGCACGTGCACGCACTTGATTGATTAAACGCACAGCCTCGTCAAAGTTAGTTCCTTTCTCTATATCTGCTTCTGCCAGCGAGAGCAGCACTTCTGCATAGCGAACGATATAGAAGTCCTGACCATCGTCCCACGAATCGGCACTGGAGAGTGAGGGGTTAAAATACTTCATTACATAGATTGTGGAGTAAGAATTGGCAGAACCACCATAGAGTACGGACTTACCATTCCATGACATGCCTGGTACGAAGAGCGTAGCTTTCAGTCGGGGGTCACGGTTCTCATAACGTTGAGTATTGACATTGTCCCAATAGTTGGGTGAACCATCAGGATAGAAGTCGATGACACGCTTGTCTTGACAGGGCTTGCCATTGGTCATATAGAACGCATCAGCAAGATCAATCGTACCATTCATAGCCTCCAACGGACTACCCCAGTGTCCACCCAGACCACATCCTTCATTCTTACCAGGACCCTGATAGCTTACGGACATAATGATTTCGGGACAGTTCTCATTGTCTTTGGTGAAGAGCTGAGAGTAGTCGTTGAAGAGACTGTACTTATTAAGCGCAATCACTTGATGATAAGCATCAATAGCATCGTCCCACATTCCATTGTAGAGTGCAGTACGTCCGAGTATGCTCAGTGCTGCTCCACGCGTTATGCGGTTGGTCTCAGGTGCATCCACAGGCAGGACAGTTGCCGCAGCCTTCAAGTCTGCCATAATCGCCTTTACGATAGTAGCACGGTCGGTCTTTGGTGTGTTCGCCTCGTTCATGGTTTGTGGAGCAGTGATAAACGGCACATCGTGATAAGTCATAGTGAGGTTAAGATACATCAGTGCCCTTATCACCTTAGCCTCAGCGATATATTGCTCTCGTGTAGCATCGCTGATACCAGTACGTCCAACATTAGCGATCAAGGAATTGCAACGTTTGATAGCTTCATAGTTGGCTATCCACCACTGCTCTACCAGACGTGAAGAGCTTGAATGTATGCCGTTGGCAATGTCCCAACCATTCATCCATCCTGACCAGTTGAAGTGCCCACCGTTATCAGTCATACAGTCCATATTGAGCGGACCGCAGCCGTCCCATTTGCTTTGGTTGGTGGCATCATTGTAGAGGAAAGGGTTCTGAAGAGCATCATAGACAGCGGTCAATCCCTCATGAGCATCGTCAGCAGTCTGCCAGAAGTTGCCCGATGAGGAAGCAGAGGGTGAGGATTTCTGCAGGAAGTCGTCAGAGCATCCTGAAGTGAGCATAGCTCCAGAGAGGAGCGTTGCGATGATGAAAATCTTATAACGTTTCATTGTTTTCTGATAATTTAAAAGTTAATGTTCACACCGAAAGAGATTGATTTAGTGTTAGGGTGCATATCGCCACGCATATCGCTGCTAACCTTCTCGGGGTCTTTGTTCTCAAGAGAGGTGAGCGTAATCAGGTTAGAGCCTTGTAGATAGACACGCACCTGCCGAATGCCAACTTGACGGAGCAATGGCAGGTCGAAGGTGTACCCCAGTTCGATGTTCTTAAGACGCAGATAGCTCGCATCGTCAAGCCAAAACGTTGAGTAACGTTCGTTGAAGTTGTTGCCCAGACGTGGCATGCTGCCATTAGGATTGTCGGTACTCCATCGATCGAGCCAGCGTGTTGTCATGTTTCCGCCATTGGTGATTGTGGCTTGTTCCCAGCTGAAACGATCCACACCACTCACTCCCTGCCAGAGCATGGAGAAGTCAAGATGACGCCAAGAGAATGCAGCGTTGATAGAATAGGTGAGCTTAGGGAAGGGGTTACCAATGATTACACGGTCGCCATCATCAATCTTGCCATCATCGTTTATATCTTCATACATGATGTCGCCAAGTTTCGGATCCAAGCCATTGGGCTTGATGATTTCACCTTTTGAATTGGTGCGCTTCAAGTCATCCTCCGTGCGATAGATACCTATAGCACGCAGTCCATAATACGAACCAATAGGGTTACCCTCACGGTTGATGGTGTTGCCAGAGATATTGTCGATGCTGTGGTTGTCAATGATTCTGTTTTGAACCGTTGCCAAACTACCGCCCACTTGCCACGTAAAGTCACCAGCATGATCCCGATAGTTGGCTGAGAGTTCAATGCCTCGGTTTCTAACCTTTCCTGCGTTCTGCGTAGGTGCAGCGAGATTACCAAGGAAAGTGGTAGGCATGGTAAGCTGCATAAGGATGTCAGAGGTCATTTTGTTATAATAGTCGAATGTCATTGAGATACGACTGCCCCAGAAGTAAGCATCCAATCCGATGTCGGTCATGGTGGTTGTCTCCCAGCGTATGTCGCTATTGGCTACCATGTTCTCAGCCATACCAATGGATGAGGTATTACCGAAATAGTAATTATAATTGGCTGCCATCGTGGCTTCGTAAGCATAATCGCCAATCTCTTGGTTACCTAATTTACCCCAAGAGGCGCGCAACTTGAGATAATTCACTACCTTATTCTCTGGGAAGAACTTCTCATTGGTAACAATCCAACCAGCGGAAACAGAAGGGAACGTAGCATAACGATGCGACTCTGGCATACGTGAAGAACCGTCATGGCGTATGTTGAACTCTGCCAAATAGCGGTCGTCATAGTTATAAGCGACGCGACTGAAGAACGATTGCAACGAATACTCCGTAGCGTTGCCCCAAGCCTGAGGATTGCGTGTGCCAGCATCGAGCTGATAGAGGTTATCTGTGGCAAAACCTTGCTTACTGCCGTTGATGGACCCGTTGTGGTTCTCCTGAATGGAATGTCCAAGCAACGCATTGACATGGTGAAGACCGAAACGCTGATCGTATGTTAGGATGTTCTCATTAACATAACCGTAGTCAATCTTATGGTTGTTCGTGAGCGAATTGTCATCGCTCTTATAGATGAGGTTGCCCTCTGCGTTATACTTACGTGACCGCTTGCTATACCATGAAGCATCATAGAAATACAGCTTATAAGCCAGACTACTACGGAACTTCAACCCTTTTACGAGATTTACTTCTCCATAGACATTACCATCAAAACGCCAGCCTGTTTGCGTGTTATGTACCTGCGACATCATTTCAATAGGGTTCTTGAACTTTGAGAAACTGATGTCTGAACCATCTTGGTTGCCATAATATCCATTGGAGTACATGACAGGAACAGTCGGACGAGTAAACCATGTGAGCGAACGCATCAGTCCATTGTCTCCGCCCATACCGCCATTGGCAGTGATATTCTCTTTCGAACCAGAGAGATTCAGTCCTATCCTGAATCTTCCAAGCTCTGCATCGGTATTGGAACGGAAGTTGAAACGTTCATAGCCCGTATGCTCCATGATGCCTTTCTGCTTTAAGTAGCCAACTGACATCATATAATGGGCTTTCTTGCTGCCACCACTTACTGACAGACTATGCTGTGTCATCGGAGCTGTGCGAAAGAGTGCATCCCACCAGTCGGTATTGGCAAAATGGTCAGGATCAGAGCCATCGCGTAGCTTGTCGAGCATTGATTGAGTGTAGGTCTGCGTATTGTTCGACTCGTTATACATCTTTGCCCACTCATAAGAATTGACGTATTTAGGCTTGATGGTTGCCGATTGTATGGAATAGCTACCGTTATAGCTGATGCTTGGTGCTGTCTCACCACCTCGTTTGGTAGTAACGAGTATCACGCCATTGGCAGCACGCACACCATAGATAGCTGCCGATGCCGCATCTTTCAGCACTGAGATATTCTCAATGTCGCTGGGTGCTAAGCCTGACAACTGTCCGATAGGGGCTTCCACACCATCAATGAGTAACATTGGATTGTTGTTGCCAAAGGTACCCACACCACGAACTCTTATCTCGGGAGAGTCAGCACCAACCTGACCACCATTGCTTGTGAGCGTCACACCTGGTAACCGACCCTGAAGCAGTGCTGCCGTGTTGCCAACAGGAATGGAGCTAATATCTTTGCTTGATACGGAGGCAACCGACCCCGTGAGGTTAGCTTTCTTCTGTGTACCATAGCCCACAACAACAACTTCATTGATGCTCTGGTCATCAGGAACAAGATGTACGGAGATGTTTCCCGAACCTACTTTGGCAGAAGACGCCTTATAGCCGAGATAAGAAACACTAACCTGACCTACATTAGCAGGCACACTGACTGTGAAGTGACCATCAAGGTCGGTGACAGTGCCATGCGTAGTACCAGGTACTCTCACTGCTGCGCCCACAAGTGGCTCACCTTTTTCATCGAGCACAGTTCCCGTCACCGTCTTCTGGCTCTGAGCGAGAAGCTGGCTTGGGGTGAGCAGAGCGGTCATTGTTAGCCCCATCATCAATAACTTGGGGTTGACAAGATTAAATAATTTGTTAGTCATGTAATTTGATATATTGATTTTTAATTCTTAAGTCATCTTCTAAAAAGTCTCTACAAAGGGGAATTTGGCACGTGCCCTAATAAAGATAATTCTTAGAACCTCCATAAAACGATTATTGTTTTCCAAAATCTTTGGCTATTTTCATCCAATTATCTGCCGTATTTATATGATAACTTCTGTCTTGTACGCTGCCATTTATGACCTCACGACTACTCCATGTGGAATCAGAGAGGAAATAGAACTTACCTGTTTGATTACGACAGAGATAGGTGTTAAAATAATATTTTGTGGAACCCGCTGTTGCCTGACGCATAGGAAGGATTTGCCAATGTCCGAAACCATCATCTGTAAAATCGCCTGTAACATAGCCTTTAGCTGATGATCCTGCCCCTTGCATATCAACTTCAAAGGTTACCTTAACATTGTAATCACCATATGCCTCAATAGCAGAGTGAGGCAGAAGGTTATTATTGAAATCAAAGAATGTAGCATTCTCCCAATTAGAGCCAACCCCCCAAAGAGTTTTATTTGAAGCAGACACCCAGAATGGTTCCCACACAGAGAATCCAGCACCACCATTATTCATCAGAGCTTCCTTTATCTCTGTAACATAATCTTTCTGAAATTGAGGAGATGGTACATCTGGATAACCTGCACACATTTTGCTCATAAGATTATGATTGTTATCATTCCAGGCTCGAGTCCATATTTGGCTCGTCTCAGCTACAAAAAGACGAGTCCCATATTTATCATGCAATAAAGAAGCAAAATTGCCGAGTTCTGCAGGAGTATAATCTTGCCACTGAGGATAATAAGACAAACCCAGTAAATCGAAGTAGTTGAGTCCATACCTTTTGTGCCTGACCAACCAGGTTGCAGCACTACCTGGATCAAGTGCTACATGAAGCATTGTCTTAATTTGCTTCCCATATTGTTCATTAAAATCTGATACAGCTTTCAATCCTGCATTAAATAACTTTACATTCCGAGCATAATTGACCGGTTGAAGATCATTGTTGTCTGCCACTATCACATTAAAATTGGTCTCATTACCTATTTGAACTATTACAGGTAAAAGACCAACACTGTTTAGGTGTTCAAGAGTACGATAAGTATAATTGTAAACGGAATCTGAAAGCAAAGACGAGTACTTCACTACTGGTTTCCATGCCGCAGGTACAAGATTCTGTTGTGGATCTGTCCATGTATCGGAATAGTGAAAATCAAGCAAAACTTCAAGACCTGCAGTCTTGGCACGTTTCATGCTTCGCTCCACATCATTTAATGTTGAATAAGAGGTCCATGACGGATTATGCCACAATCGAAGACGGACGATATTAGCTCCATAACTACGGAGTAATGTAAATGGATCCACGTCGGCACCATCCTTGTGGTATTTCACACCATTATCTTCAAGTTCATTAACATAGGATAAATCCGCACCTTGATAAAAGGAGCTATCGGTTGTTACGGTATCTGTTGTTGGCGCAACAGTAGAATGGTCCACAATCGTGTCATGAAGAAAATCCTCTCGATTTTGACATCCCGTTACGAACAACGCTGACAGGACAATGCCAAAGGATGCAAGTTGGTTTAAGAATATCATACTTGATTGAGGTTTGATTTTATTTATATTTGATTTAGATTTTATCATTCGCAAAGCCTCCTTCCGACTTTCGCTTGCAAATTTAGGTAGAATATGGGATAAGAAGCCTAACAAATCGGACAAATGCTACAACGTTTTGGACAAACTTTACATAAACTTGTAGGTAAAAGTCAAGTTGCCATTTGTTAGGTTCATAACTATGTATCAGTTTTAAGCGATTTTCTCCCATTCTCAGCGTTGAACCCCTGGAGCTGTTATCTGTACTAACTTTTGAGATACCCCAGCACTGAAAATGAACATTTTGATCTTTCAACTACGAGAAACACCTCCTCTACAGATAATGTTTTACTGGCCTGATTGGCATAAATAATGGCTCGTACGAGAAGTGACTTCCCATACGCTTGAAATTGGACTTAATGTCTCTTCTGTGAATAACGGGCAGGTAAGGGGGGACAATTAACCGGAATAGTAACCAAGATAGGAAGAGAAGTACCCAAGATAAAACCGAAAGTAACCAAGATACACTGCCTAAAAAGGCAATACGTCTAATGGTCAAAAGACAAAGCGAAAGAATCAGTTGAACAGCGGAAATACCATCGTGTTTCTCCAAAGAAAGCCTACAGAGTAGACGTCCAAGACCAGATTTTGAAAAAAGTGAGAGAATATCGCTACTCATCTTACTTTTAATACTCAAAAGCTTGGATATCTCGCTTAAATTGTCTAATTTTGCGTCCATGAAAGTTACTCTTTAATTTGTTGATAATCAATGTAATAAAGCACTACAAAGTTGCCAATCATTATTGAGAAACTGTTATTTTAAGCCAACTTTTTGAGGGTGGGGAACTTTAGTTAATAACTTCTTAGTGGAAGATATATAGTATGTTCTTTTGGACACGTTTGTCCAATGAATTGGACAGATGTGTCCAAATGATTGGACAAACGTGTCCAATATTGTATAAATGGAGGAGTAAGCTGCTGTCTGTCTTATCAGTAATCACACTGTTCAAGTGTTATATAGATGGATTGGAGTATTGCAATTGTCTTATGAAGTACTATCCTTTTTAGAGTTCTGTTACAATCCTAATAGGCAGGTTGGATAAGACACTATTTCTTTTTAAACTTTATTGGAATATTCTATGGTTACAGACGAACAATACCAAAGGCTTCTAAGACATTGCGAAGCATTGCAGAAAGAAAATGCTGAACTGAAGTATTTATTGCATTCTCACAAGATTGCGTATGTTTTCGAAGGAGATAAGGCGGAGGTTTCTCCTTATTCTCCAATAGTCTTCCCTTTAGTACAGCTTACATTGGATGGTAAGGTAAGACTGTTTCGTAGCCTGTTCAGAGGACGAGAGGATGTATATGCAAGGAGATGGCAAAGCCGAACCACAGGCAAAGGCGGTTACCAGCCTGTTTGCATCAATGAGTGGAGGAGCGGAATGTGCGATAAGAAACGTTATAAATGTGCAGAATGTCCCAGTCGTAACTTTGAACCTTTAAGTGATGGGGCGGTTTACAAGCATCTGGAAGGTAAGAGTGAGGATTGTCTTGATGTTATAGGCTTATATGCTGTTATGGTTGATAATAGCTGTGCTTTCCTGTGTACTGACTTTGATGATAAGAATTGTGAGCATGGTTACAAGGATGATGTTAGGGCATTTACCGCAGTGTGTAAGGAATGGGGCATCCCATATGGTATAGAACGCTCACGTTCGGGGAAGGGTGCGCATGTTTGGATTTTCTTTGAGAATTCAGTGCCAGCTTATAAGGCAAGACGGCTTGGGAATGCGGTCTTGACAGAGGCTATGAAGCGGAACGGACGGATGTCCTTTAAGTCGTATGATCGCTTTTTCCCTAACCAAGACTACCTTCCAGAGGGAGGACTGGGCAATCTTGTTGCGCTTCCCTTACAGGGACAGGCTCGCAAGAAGATGAATAGTGTTTTTGTAGATGATAATTTCCTTGTATATAAAGATCAATGGGCTTTTCTGTCTAATATTGGGAAGGTTGATTGCGAAGGTGTGGAGAGACTTATAAGAGAGCATTTTCATGAGGATTTGGGAAAACTTTCTATATCAACTGAAAGTAAACCCTGGCAACCTCCTGTTGTGCCACATGTCGGTCGTGAAGATTTTTATACGAAGGTCGTTATCACAAAGGCGGATAAATTGTATATTCCTTTAAAAGCTGTGTCGGCAAGGGTTATAAATCACCTGAAGCGAATAGCGGCTTTTAGGAATCCAGAGTTTTACCGTAAACAAGCGATGCGTTTGTCTACTTTTTCGGTTCCTCGTGTAATTTCCTGCTTTGAGTTTAGTGATGACTACCTGTTGATGCCTCGTGGATGTGAGGATGCTGTTATTTCTTTCCTTAGGGATGCTAACGTTGACTTTACGATAACTGAGGCGACCAATCCTGGGCATCCTATTTCTGTTTCATTTCAAGGGGAACTGTATGCGGAACAGGAAAAGGCCGTTGAAGCTTTATCCGCACATGACAATGGAGTTCTTTATGCTACTACCGCCTTTGGGAAAACCGTTGTGGCTGCGGCTCTTATTGCGCATAAGAAAGTAAACACGCTGGTACTCGTTCATTCAAAAGCCTTGCTGCGTCAGTGGAATGAGCAGTTAAGCAAGTTTCTAAAGATTGATTATGAAGAACTGGAACAACGTAAATGCAAAGGGCGAAATAAGGTTTTTTCTCCAATTGGATGCCTTGATTCGAGCAGGAAGTCAATACATGGAATTATAGATATAGCGTTGATACAATCATGTATGGATGGGGATGCTGTTAAATCATTCGTGCATGAATATGGAATGGTAATCGTTGATGAATGTCATCATGTTTCTTCTGTTACGTTCGAGAAAGTTCTAAAGAGCATCACAGCACGGTATGTTTATGGATTGACAGCTACGCCAATCCGAAAAGATGGTCACCAGTCGATTATCTTTATGCAATGTGGTCCAATTCGCTTTTCAGCAGCTACAATTTGCCAGTTTACTCATCAAGACTTTAGCAGATATCTGATTCCTCGTTTTACATCTTACAGGTCGCTTACAGACAGCAGTGAGAGTATCAGTAGTCTATATCAGTCATTGGCAGAAGATGGGGTGCGTAACAGACTGATAGTGGATGATGTGTGTAAGTCTGTTGAGGCAGGGCGTACACCGATTATTCTTACCAATAGAAAGCAGCATGTTCTGTTGCTGTCAGATATGTTGCAGAGGCGAACTAATAATGTTATAACTTTATTGGGAACGGCTACAACCAAGGAGAAAGAGAATGTACTTCTTCGGTTAAGGTCTATTCCTCCAGAGGAAAGTCTCGTGATTGTAGCAACAGGGCAGTATGTAGGAGAAGGTTTTGATTATCCACGATTAGATACATTGTTTCTTGCACTGCCAATTTCATGGAAAGGACTTCTTGCACAGTATGCTGGACGACTTCATAGGGACTACGGAGGAAAGCAGGATGTACGGATTTATGATTATATCGACATTCATCACTCTGTATGTGACAGTATGTATAGAAAAAGGTTGAAAGGTTATGTTTCCCTTGGTTACAAAGCAATTAGCCTATCTTCTCCAACTCTTTTTGATAATTTCCCAAATCTTGAACTATCAGCCGGTGAGGGGCAGATATTCAATGGGAACATATTCCTTACACCCTTGTGTAAAGACTTGTCTGCTGCCAAACGTTCCATTGTTATTTCTTCTCCTAAGTTATACCGAATTCAGCAGAACAAACTCAGCCATATACTTAAGGATATATTGATTAATGGGATTGATGTTATAGTTTTTTCCCAACAAGAAAATGCTGAGGTCGATTATCTGCGGTCTTTGGGAGTGACGGTGAATATAAGTAAAACTCTTTCATACTGTAGTGCTATAATTGATAAGTCAACCGTCTGGTATGGTAGTATCAACTTACTTGGATTTGTAAAAGAAGAAGACAATATAATACGACTTACTGATACGTCATTGGCATCTGAATTGATAGAAACGCTAATTTCCTCTGCATTATGAAAGCTTAAACGCTCTATTTTCTTTGTATTATTGTACAAATGAGTTGATTTGATAACGAAAATCAGCATCGGCAAATTAGAAACCCCATTATCAGAAGCTGATAGAGAAGAGTTAGCTACAGCTTTACGATTGCTTAATCATCACCTTGCTCCTGATAGGGAAACATATATTCAACGTATTAAATGCGATGCTCTTGCAAAAGCAGTAAAGCTGCATGACCTTACGCACAATATGGATTTGTCGCGTATTCCGAATCCCACACAGAAGGATTACGAACGAGTTGAACGATATAAGAGCGAGTATGATTATTTGAATGGACTTTGATAATAGATGATTAAGCCCCTTGAAGAATACAACCAATCTTTCCACGACTACACACCACTGGTAAGAACTGTACATTTGCAAGGAACGTGGAAAGGATGTTTGTAAAACTCGAACTTGCTTTCATAGAACTCACCCCACCCATAGGACATAAAAAGAGGGTAGATTAGCGGCTACCTTTTATTTGCATTCTTCTTTGCTTCTTGCTATCCCAAGAGGTAAACTAAATGTGCAAACTATTCTTTATTATCTTTAATCTCCTGCACTATTTTTCAAGTTCAGACAGATTATTTGCGTGGTATGGTTTACTCCCATCTTTAATAAATGTCACAAAGCTGGTACTCCCCTGCTACTGGCTGGCACTCATAGAGAGTCAGCCAGTGTTTGTATTATACAGCCTATATAATGCTTGATGTGTATGTGAAAATGCTTATTTATTCTTTTCTGTAAATCTCTTATCTACTACACTAAGTTTGAAAGCTGTTTGCTGTCATTTTTAACATTTGCGGTATTTTGTTGATTTATAAAGTATTATAAGTCGTGAGTGGGTGATAGGAGTGACAGCAAAATGGAACTAACCCTTGAAAAACTTGATAAGATTTTTTACGTCTCTATGTCAATGTGTTGGCTGCTGACTTATAGCGTGAAAGCACTCGAGAGAATATAGGATGTCTGTGTTATTTTAATCTCAAAATATATTTATTCTCATTTAATTTTTGTATGTTTGTATTTTAAATATTTAATCTATGGCAGAGAATAAGAATCAGCCAACTTTTTGGTTGGAAGTAAGGAAGGAATACGTGGTAGACAACTTTGAAAATCTGCTTCGTTATTTGAGATTGTATAATTACAAGATTGACGAAGAAACTTCTGATAACGATTTTGATAAAAGCTATTTATGTCTTGGACAGGTTGTTACAGACCTGACTGGAGATATGGCTTTGTGTAACCTGCGTTCTATTGCCTCAAACGTTTGGAGTCAGAATGAATCACTTCATTTAAGAATGATAGCTACCTATCTGCTTGCATCTGACAAGAAACATCAACAGGATCATAATGTTTTGCTGTTGTTAGCTGACTATCTTCTTCTCAACAGCTACTGCGATAACAGTCAAGTCCTATCAGAAATACAAGTACTTGCTTATGAAGCTGCAATAGGGGCACCTGTTGTGCGGTACGGATTTTCTTGGGATGATTTGACAAAAGAGAATTTCACCCCATACATCCTTGCAACTAAGTTGTCACAGACACAATTTGGCAAGGCTCCAGAATCACCCTATTGGTATTATGAAGGCAAGGGACTCCTGCGTATGGAAAACAATCATATTGCTTTGGTAAATATGAATCTTTGCCAATATCAGAAAACCCAAGTGACTAAACAGATAGAGGTAAACTCTTACCTTGATATTATGACCAAGAAGTATGAAAGGTCTAATAAGACGGAGTTCCCTGGATTATTTCAACTCTCTACAGACTTATATAATGAGCAGCAAAAAGTGCAACCGTCCCCTGTTTGCAAGCCAAAAGAATATATGCCAGAAGATGAGTTGATCGTTAAGGTTACATTTGTTGATGGTGATGTGCAGGCGGAAAGTATTGATCCTAAATATGAGAAAGTTAAGGGTAAGGTCTTTATTACAAATAATTTTTGTTTTATCCCAATAGAACATTGGCGGCAGGTGTTGAGAGTTGGTGATTATCTCAAGGTAAAGCGAATAGAGGAGGTGGGCTACGTCTTCAGCCTTGATGATTCCTTCGATAATTTCTATGAGACTCAAGGTAAGGCTGCTGTACATAATAGTTGTGATGCAGTATTCTTTGAGGAGTTTAATGGAGGAATAAGATGTATTACCAGGGATGGCCTTCTTGTCAATATCTTTGGTGAAAGCCTTTCTACAATGGATGAGAAAAGGCCGATTAAGGTGCTTGTTAAAGGTTGCAAGCGTGATAAAAATCATCACGTCGTTCTTAATGCTGAGTTCGCCTATGTAGATACGCCAGATGATGACTCTCTAATAGGTAAGGATTTTATTGATGATGCTCAGCAATGGCTGATAGAACAATTCATAGAATACTGTGAGCCAGGTGAGATTCCTACAAGCGACAAGACTGTTGGCTCTGTGATTTCTTCCGAAGCAGTAAGTCTCCTGTCTCACATTTTGTTTAAGGAGTCTCAGCTGGTGACAGATACCTATGAACGCTATAATCGTTTGCTTGCAGCACGAATGATTGCGTTTATGGCAGGAAACCAGTATGATTGTGCTTGGCTTTCACATGAGTTGAATTATCAGAATTCTATCATAAAATTCTCAATGGGAGATAGTGTTAAAACTTTGTATCTTCCTGAAAATCTTGAACTCAGCGGCGATAAGCGTATTAAAAGGGAATCAGACGTTATACAAAAGTTAGAATGCTATATTGATGAACGGTTTGAACCAGAAAGACAGAGAAATACTTTTACGACAGAAGATATTGATTACCTTGATCAGCTGATAAAGGCATCTAATACGTTGAACGGTAAGATTGAACTAAGCGAGATCAATAGAATCAAAAGATCTATAGCATCCTTCCTTGGCGTGGGTGACGTCTATCAGAATATTTACAGAGACCTCACTTATTATGGAGAGGAGAGTGATACGTTAGAATTTAAGACGTCTGTAGTATTTTCCCCAAATATGCGCCCGGACCTGTCCACTCAGAAATGGACAATCCTCAAGACTATTTGTGGTTTTCTTAATACAGTCTCAGGAGGAGAGTTGCTACTCGGTGTCAACGACAAAGGATATAGTAGCGACCTTCGACAGGACCTTGAGTGGTTGTATAAGAACCAGAAAATTACAGAAATGTCAATGGATAAGTATCGGCTGTTTGTCAAATACATGATAGACCATGCTTTTATGGATGAGGAGAATACTATTCGTGGCGGAGATATCACTGCAACCCGAATACGTCTCCTGATTGAGAAGAACGATGAAGGCATGGAATTACTGCGTATCCAGGTGCAGCCATACGAATATGGAATAATTTGCCTTGATGATAAACTGGAGCGTCCTGAACATATAAAGGAAAGCTATTATCGTACGAGTGGGGCAACTATTCCTATGACTCGTGAAATCAAGAAGACGATTCTTGAAAAGAAGATACAATTCTCTGCAGATAGGGACATACGGATGATGCTTCTGTTACGACAGGCTTGTAAAGAACGTAAGCAGGTTATCCTTCGCGGTTACACTTCAAAGAGTGGAACCAAGGATAGAAATGTAGAGGTATATCAGATTCTTACTAAGCAACAGGTTGCTATTACCTATGACATTGATAAAAAAGAAATAAGAGAATATAAGATATCACGTATTAGAAGCGTAGATATAACAGGACAGAACTGGAAGTATGCTCATAAGCATAGGAATCTAAGGATTGATATCTTTAATATTATGGAGAATCCGAAGGAAGCACCAGTGAGGGTAAAACTGAAGCTGTCGAATTTGGCATATAATCTTATTCGTGAAGAGTACCCTGCTTCTTTGGATGTACTGATGGATAATACTGAAGATGATAAGGAACAATACCCTATGATGCTCAAGACGGAGGTGTTCAGTCTTATGGGTATCGGCCGCTTCTATTTGGGATTACTTAAGGAGATTAAAGTCGTAGAAGGAGAAGAACTTGTTCTATATGCCAAGGATTATGTAAAAAGACTGGAGAATCTATAGTGAGAGACTATACAATGCTCGGAATAAGTACGAAGGGACATTATATAGTTTAGAATCTGTGATGTATAGTTTCACTGTTCGTAGTAGCTATAGCTTGAATGAAATGATTAGGTGAAAGAACTTTTATTATTATGCTTGTTTTCAATTTCACTCTACATGGGATAATCTAAATCAAAAATATATTAGATATACGGTATTTTAAGTGTTTTATTTTGGCTCTTTGCGATGTAGGAAGTATATTTGTGACAATTTTGTAATACATTGGTTATTACTATTCATGCACATTTTGTAATATACGTGATCAGTGATTATTGATAGCATCAAAGCAATATGAAAGAAAACATCGTCATCAAATATTGTCATACGGTACTTTTCTATCTCTTAGCAACCCTTATCCCATGGATATTTTGGTTTGCTGCCAGTTATGTAAGTCATCATGTCGTTTATTCGGAAAGCACATGGGTAGCACCACTGTTGGGATTGGCAGGACTTTTCTTCCCAATGCTTCTGACCATTATTTTGGTTTTTCAGCATCAGGAACTGCGAAAAGACTTTCTTGGGAGATTCCTAAACTTGTCTTCCGATAAGTGGCAATATTATCTCACAGCTTGCCTGCTGATGCCAGTAAGTATCTTGTGTGCCATGGCAATATCTCTGCTTTTTGGTTACAGTCCATCGCAATTCATTATTACAGGTCATTACACTTTCACTTCGGGTGTTTTCCCTGTATGGTTCCTCCTTATCCTTGCTCCTACACTTGAGGAACTTGCGTGGCATGGTTATGGTACAGACTGCCTCCGCTCCCGAATGAGTCTCTTCAAAACATCTATGCTGTTTGCAGCTTATTGGGCTGTCTGGCATTTCCCCCTTGCAGGAATTAAGGGTTATTATCACGCTAATGTAGTGAGTGAGGGCTGGCTTTATAGCCTGAACTTCATCGTTAGCATTTTCCCTTTTGTTATCTTGATGAACTGGCTTTATTATAAAACCAACCGAAATATCCTCGTAGCTATTATCTTTCACATTACGGCAGGTTATTTCAATGAAATATTTGCAACTCACCCCGATAGCAAGTGTATACAGACGGTATTATTGCTTATCGTGTCTGTTATCATTGTGGTTAAAGAACGTCGACTGTTCTTTAACCGAGCATTGGAGTAGTTGGTACTCACCATTTAAATCTTAGTTCCAAGAAGAATACAATTATTTAGGTATTAACCCTGCACTGGCTGGCACTCGCAGAGAGTCAGCCAGTTTTTTATGTTGTTCAACCTGTATAATACTTGATGTAATCGTGAAAAAGTTTATTTACTCTTTTCTGTAAATCTCTTATCTACCACACTAAGTTTGAAAACTGTTTGCTGTCATTTTTAACATTTGCTGCAGATGCTTGTTTGTCAGTATGTTAGAATAGGTAAAAGGCTGACAGTAGTGACAGCAAAATAAAAATAATTCGTGAAAAACTTGACAAGGGGTATCTCTGTGTTGTATCTTTGCAGGCAGATATTAGGAAGAGCACCGGCACGCAAGGCGTGATATTCTACAAACTAACGGCATCTTCTTTTTTATTTTATTCTTAAATCATTCTATTTATGTTTACAGATTTTTCTAACATGCCCAAAGACTGGGCAGTGTGCTTTATGCACGATTGTATTCTCAAGGAACAGTGCTTGCGCTATCATGTGGGTAAGACGTTATCTATTAGCCAATATTCGGCATTGACCGTGCTTCCCTCTGCTCGTTCTGGCAATAGCTGCAAGGAGTTTCACACAATGAAGACTGAACGATTAGCATGGGGATTCTCGCATCTTTTTGATGATGTGAAACATAGTGACTACCGTTCCCTGTGCCGTGCTATGGAGGACCATTTTGGCAGTCGTTTTGTCTACTATCGTTATCATCGGGGGATTAACAAACTGAGTGAGGAAGAGCAGCAATGGATTGATGAACTTTTCCAGCGTTATGGCTATGCTGCCCCACGTGTTTATGACAATTATCAAACGAGCTGGGGATATTAGGGAGTTAGGGAGTTAAGGAGTGAAAGGGAGTGAGAGGAGTTAAGAAATTAGCGTGTTTTGGTAGAGACAGAGAAGGTAACTTTAGCGTACGAAGTTGAATTAGTAAGTTGTTATAGAGGTCTTATTTCTTTGGTGTTAACGCCCCGCACATCTTGTGTTAACGCTCCGCACGAGTGGTGCTGGTAGACAGAATAAGAGAAGACATAGTAACAGTTTAACTCTTCTATGGCTTATTAGCCAGAATGACATAAGGACAGATAAGAGAAGACATAGTAACAATTTAATTTTTCTATGGCTTATTAGCCAGAATGACATAAGGTCAGATAAGAGAAGACATAGTAACAGTTTAACTTTTCTTTGGCTCATCAGACATAATGACATAAGGTCAGATATTAGAAAAATATAATAAAAGACTAACCTTTTCACTCTTTCTCCTTTCTTACAAGTAACTTGTTTACTCGTCTACTTGTCAACTTGTCCACTCTCTCACAGAGCGCACGGAGTCCACAGAGAATTAATGTGAAGACTGAATAGCAAAAGTCTGGATAATAGAAAGACATAATAACAGTTTAATTGTTTTGCCTTTTCCCTTGTCTTGTGTCTCTGTGCTCTCCTTAAAACCTTTAGGTTTCTCTATGGGGTTCTCCGTTTCTCCGTGCTCTCTGTGTTCTCTGTGTGAGAAATACGGCTTAACCTTTTCACTCTTTCTCCTTTCTCACAAGCAACTTGTTTACTTGTTAACTCGTCAACTTTAAAACCATTATCTATGAAGTATAAGAATCTTAAGAACATTAAAGCTGAAAATCAGCGAAAACGAAAGTCAGATAGACTTAAAAATGATATTACTCGTCGGCTACTCGACTATCTTGAGCGGAAGTATGAAATGCGGTATAACACCGCCTTGGGCTGTACGGAAATCCGAAAGTTAGGGAGTAACGAACCTTTTGTGCCAGTGGATGAACGGATGCGCAATACTATCGCCATCAAAGCACGTCTTGATGGTATTGATGTGTGGGACAAAGATATCCGACGATATACGGAGTCGGACTTTGTCAAGGTTTTTAATCCTGTGGACGACTTCCTCTATAGTCTGCGAGGGCAATGGGATGGGAAGGACCATATCAAGGCTTTGGCTAACTGTGTACCTAATGACAATGCACGGTGGACAGACTGGTTCCACACGTGGTTTTTGGCAATGGTGGCACAATGGATGGGCTTAGATACAGCACATGGCAACAGTGTGGCACCGCTACTCATCTCACGACAGGGCTATCGAAAATCTACCTTCTGTAAACGTTTGCTGCCTGAAGCGTTACAGTGGGGCTATAATGACAACCTTGTCATCAGTGAGAAACAGAATACGCTGCGGGCAATGACACAGTCGTTGCTTATCAATATTGATGAGTTTAATACGCTGTCTGCCAAGACGCAGGACGGATTTTTGAAGAACGTTATGCAACTTGCAAACGTAAAACTCCGTCAGCCTTATCGCCAACAGCAAGTTACGTTACCACGTGTAGCTTCTTTCATTGCTACGGCAAATATCTCGGATGTCTTTAGCGACCCCAGTGGCTGTCGCCGTTTTATTGCGGTTACGCTGACTGGTCCCATCCGTCTGCCCGACCGCATAGACTATGAGCAGCTTTATGCACAGGCGGTTGTCGAACTTGAGGCTGGTAGACGTTACTGGTTTGATGAGGCTGACACCCAAGAGATTATGGCAAACAACGTGCAGTATCAGCAGCGCACCCCTGCTGAGGCTCTCTTCTTCGAGTGCTTTTCCATCCCTAAGGACTTGACCAAGGGTGCCTATATGACAGCTGCCTCGATTTTCAGTCTTCTCCGCCAGCGATACGGCAGTCAACTACACCTGACAAGCCTCTCCCATTTCGGTCGTGTCCTTGCCAACATCCCCAACCTCCACAGTAAACATTCTTCGCATGGTACGGAGTATTTGGTAGCGATACGTAGTAGTCTTGGCCAGTCTGCCTCTTCCATCTTAAATCGTTAGTTGTTATCCAAATAAACTTTCAAAGTTGCTGTCACTGCTGTCACGCTTCGATACCTTGTAAGTCGTTTATAATCTGTTCGTTGCGTGAAGTGTTAAAAGTGACAGCAACTAAAAACAAAACTATGTTTTCATTATTGATATTTAGGTATGAAGTATATTCTTAATAAAAATGACCTTGTCTTTTTCTTTATATAGATTTTTTTGCTACCTTTGTAAGACACTATCTAATAGGCGTAGTGACTAAGAACCTGCTTATGGAAGAACATAAAGAGCATAGTAAGAAATCGTTCGATTTTAATTCATAAATAGTATGATAACCGACTTTGAAGAGTATATCCGACAGAGCGAGCCGCATAAACGTGAAAAAGGTTATGCGTGGCAGACTGCTATTGGTTTGCAGGCTGTTGATGGCTTGAAGACTTCTGATTATTTGCGTGAAACTGCTCGCCAGCATATTGAGGGTGACATCACGATTGAGGAGGTGAAGCAGCTCGTCAATAGCTATTATGAGTCAAAGACTGCTCGTAAGGGGGTCGGGAATAGGACGGAAGAGGCTGATAAAGTTTCGGCTCGTATTACCGAATTGCTATCTGAACAGAGCTTTACGTTCTCGCCATTGGAATATATTTCAATCCATCGTCGTTTGTTTGAAGGCATCTATGAGCATGCAGGAAAGATAAGAGATTATAACATTACGAAAAAGGAATGGGTGCTGAATGGAGAAACGGTACTATATGCTGGTGCTGATAGTATCCGTGAAACGCTGGATTACGACTTTGCCCGTGAAAAAGAATACGATTATAAGCATCATGATATAGCAGAAGCTGTGAGCCATATCTCACAATTTGTTTCTGACCTTTAGCAAATCCATCCGTTCGGGGAGGGCAATACCCGTACAACGGCTGTTTTTACCATTAAGTATCTGCGTACATTTGGTTTCGACGTCAGCAACGAAACCTTTGCTAACTATTCATGGTATTTCCGTAACGCACTGGTTCGAGCCAACTATAACAATATGCCTAAAGGCGTCTTTGCTACAACGCAATACCTTGAAGCATTCTTTCGCAATTTGATATTAGGTGAGCAGAATGAACTAAAGAACAGACTTCTACATATAGAAGCACCAAAGCATTTGGTTCAAAGTGCCAGCCTGGAAGTTCCAAAGAGCCATAATGACACTTTGGATTGCACTTTGGAAGAAGTAGCACTTATAAAGTTTATCAAGGAGAAACCGCATGCAACGCAAAAGGAAATTGCTGTGCATATAGGTAAGTCTGAGCGAACCGTAAAACGTATGACAACGCGTTTGTCAGAACGTGGCATTATTGAACGCAAAAATGGTAAGCGCAATGGCTATTGGGAGATTAAAAGCAAAGAACTAAACAACTAAAATCTAATTTATGAATCGCTATTCACTTAAAATAAAAGAAATAGAATTACAGCTATATGAAGGTAATTATAATCGTCGTGTACAGTATAACGAAAAAGATTTTGATATTCTTGTTATCAGCTTTAAGGAAAAAGCTGACCTTATAAGAAAATTTGCAATCTCTGCAAATTGTTTACCAAATAGTGATTCCATTCATTTGATATTTGATCCCAATACTCACAAGGTAAGTTTCTCACCACAAGAAATAAATACTAATATTATTAATGATGTTGAAAAATTGCTTTGTTCTGATAAAACATGAGTATTTATGGCAGAAGATAAAGAACAATATAAGAAATCAATCCGTTTCTTCAACGACCGTGAAGTAAGAGCGGTGTGGGACGAGGAACAAAACTGTTGGAGGTTCTCAGCTACTGATATTGTACGAGCCATCAACAACGAACCTGACTACACCAAGGCTGGTAACTATTGGCGTTGGCTAAAACGTAAGTTGAGGCAAGACGGCATTGAACCTGTGAGTGCCACTCACGGCTTCAAGTTTGAAGCACCAGATGGCAAGATGCGTGTTGCAGATGTTCTTGATAGCGAGGGAGTTGCTTTGTTAGCAAAGCACTATCCCAACAATCGTGCTAATGACTTTCTTGATTGGTTACCTACAGCGATAATACGTTGGATGGGCGGAGTCGAAAGAAAGCATATCAACTCTTTGAGTTGTTTTTGATAGTACGCATATCAAAAAATCAGTAGAGTCTGCACTCACACATTAGATTAATGATAGAGAAATGTTCATAAAGGGTTTGTTTTTTATATTGTTATGATAAGAATGATTTTTTATATAAAAAATATGTTTTAACTATGTAGTTATAAGAAATATAATCAAATATTTTATTTATCGTTAAGTACAAATGTATGGATAGTAAAGAAATAATTAAAGATTATCTTAGATCTTTAGATGAAGGATTTGGTAAAGTTCAATTATGGGAGCAAACTCTAATTGTGGAAAAGAAAGAAAAAAAAGCTATAACTATAGATGAACTTGTTAATTTATATGTAGATTATTTTCTTGTAAGAGCAAGACCTTGGGTTGTATATGATGATGAATGGTTATCAGTAAAATTAATAGATTATCCAATGATTACCGACCTTATTGGAGACAGATATATAGAATTAGATGAAGAATCTGATATATTTATTGCCTCAGAGAGCAAAACAGTATTACATAATGTTTCAACAACTCTTTTTACATATCTTTCTAAGGAAATAGAAATAAAGTTTAATCAAAAGAGTATTGTCAATGGAAGAATATCTAATATTGGTAATATCCCTTGTTTTATTATCGAAGGTAAAGTAGAGAGAATATACACAAAAGAGGATTTTGATAATTGGATGAACTTATTAAATGAAGATGGAAAAGAACTTGATTTAGGGTTATTATATCAATGGACTAAAGAAAGTATTGATATTGTTGCCAAATACAGGGGAACACAAGAGGATTTACAGAGAATTCCAAAATCAATACAGTTGTTAGTAGGTCATTATATAACTTATAATGAGAATTATACAGAGTATATTGTGTCTAATTTAGATTTGCAGGTAATGATAGATGTTGATAATATTATTCATGTTAGATATGAGAAAGAAAAACTTTATTTTGATTATTTTAATGAGCTCGTCTATGATATAAATAGAATTAATTATAAAATTGCAGGATATGATGTTGTATCTGGTAATTTATATCAAAAGGCTAAAGCTCTTTTTGAAAATAACTATAACTCTGGTGGGATTCGTGTAAAGAGAATTATAGTAGGAGAAGAAGCGTATATGTTAGCTAAACAAGAAGATAGGAACGTATGGGATGGTTGTATAGGTTCTGTTGTTATGATGGATGTTCCTGAATCTGAAATAAACAAACATGTACATATGTTAGAATATACTGAAGGCTTTCTCATAGAATTAGGAAGGGAAAAAGCGTAAATACAGATATGATTTATACTAGAAAAGAATTACAAGTGTTGTCCGTTAAGGATCCGTCTATTCCTTTAGGCAGGTACATGCATAAATATAATAATAATGAAATTAAGAAACTTAAAATGCATGAAAAAGATTTTTTCTTTCAGCATATAAAACTCCTTTATGTTGATAAAGAATGTAAAATAGTCCCTGCATTTAATTTAAGGAAAATCAAAGAAGCAGAGGAATATCTGTTTTATACTATTATTCTCACCTATACATATAATTATGTTGATTTTGCTTCTGTTTCTTACAATTATAGAGGGAAAATACCTGCTAATGAAATAAGAAAAGACAAACGTTTCTTTTATGAGTATATTAACAAATGGAAAAATCAGGTATCATCTAAGAAAGGTCCATATTTATCTGAGATTTATATAGCTATAAATCAAAAAATTAAGGGATTGAAAACTGTAAAAGAAAATGCGCAAATATCTCTTCAAGCTTACAAAAAGAAATGTATTCTTATTTGGGCTGTCTTTTTTCACATCTATTACAAAGCAAAAATCTATTATGATGAAAAAAAGAAAAAGTATGATGAAATTATGATAGATAAGTTTATCGTTAGATTTGACATTTATTCTTTCATTCATATTATGTCAAGACATTATTATCCAAATATGAATTTAGAAGCAGGAATAAGCCTAAATTCGATGTTAAGTATAATTAATATGGAAGAACTGCCGATTTCAGTTCTAAATTTAATTAAACGGCATACTAGTTTTTCAGACTTGACACAAAAAACAGAATTTTTGTTATTTGAGATTGATGGGGAGAAATATATAATATGGATAAAATTTAAAAGTATAGAGAATAAAGCCATATTTCAGGTAAGATCATTTTATAAATGTAAAGAGCAAAGAGATTTAAATAAGTTTCGTAATAAAAGAAAGTCTGTTCTTGCTAATCAAACAATTGGATATTATTGATATAATGATATAGAATAGCGATAGTATCTATAATCGTTAATTAATACTACTCAAATTGAGGAAACATTTTTGTACCATACAAATATAAATCATTGATAATCAGCACAGAATATATTTGAGGAAGAAAACGATACTTACATATAACCAAACCCGCAACAATCAAGTGGTTGCTGCGGGTTGTATTTAAAAGATGATAAAGCCTATATCACAACGTCAACTCAACGATATAATCAAAGTCGGTGGGGACGGTGTCGAAGTTGAGGGTGATGCCGTTGCCAGTCTTTGTGAAGTTGACACGTTTGTTGGTACCAAAGACAGTGGCAGACTTGATTTTGTGGTTGCCAGTAGGGATGAAGAGGCTGGAGTCCATACAGTTTAGGATGTGGATGTAGAGCTTGTTACCACGTTGTGTACTTACTCCCCATTCGTGTGGTCCAACAATGCCGCCACGTGTGCCGTAGATGGTCTTGCCGTATTTGTTTAGCCATTCACCGATAGCCTGAAGGCGGTTGAGGGCAAGTTCGGGAAGGGCACCACCTGGCTCTGGACCGATGTTGAGGAGGAGGTTGGCATTCTTACCAGCAGCACGAACAAGCATCTGAATTAACTCTTTTGGTGATTTGTAGAGAGTATCGGTGATGTTGTAACCCCAATGCTCGTTGATAGTTTGGCATGACTCTAAGGGTAGGCGACTGATGCTCTGTCCAGACAGTCCTGCCTTGTTCTCACCCGGTAGGTCACGTTCAAAGATCTGAATATCCTCACCAGGGAAAGGAGTGTGATGGTGGTTGTTAGCGACGAGGCACTGTGGCTGCAGCTTGTGAATCAAAGCATACTGCTCCTCCAACTGCCAGTCGAAAGGTTTGGTATCACTGTCATGATCCCACCAACCATCAAACCAGATAGCACCCACCTTACCATAGTTTGTGAGCAGTTCAGTCAGCTGCGTGTTCATAAACTTGTAATAGCTTTGCCAGTTAGCCTTCTCTTTTGGTCGACCCGTTCCTGTTCCCGTTCTACCCACAGGATAGTCCTCACGTCCCCAGTCGAGGTGTGAATAATAAAGATGCAGCTTTATGTCGTGCCGTTTGCAGGCATCAGCCAATTCTTTGATAATATCCCGCTTGAAAGGTGTACCATCAACAGAGTTATAAGTACTGGTAGCAGTCTTAAAGAGGGAGAACCCATCATGGTGGCGAGTGGTGATGGTGATGTACTTTGCACCAGCAGCCTTGATAGCTTTTACCCATGCGTCCGCATCGAACTCAGAAGGATAGAAGGTTTTAGCCAACTTAGGGTATTCCTTGTAGTTGATATCCCTATTGGTCATAATCCATTCAGTTGTACCCATCATCGAGTAGAGTCCCCAATGTAGGAAGATACCGAACTTATCGTCTTGGAACTGTTCGCGCGCTTTGAGATTCTCAGCCGTTGGATGGTAAGTCTCTTGTGCCATACCGACATAACTTGCCAGCAGTGTTGCGATTAAAAGTAGAGTCTTCTTCATGTAAGAATTTTGTTGTTTAGATTTCTAAGTGCAAAGATAATAAAACTACAGCAGATAATGCCCCACTTAGTAAAGAAAGTATAGACACAAGCAGGGGGCAGGGTGATGTTATGAAGAAAACTTAGTCAGTTGGTTGTCCTGTCGGTGGATTCAAGAATGTATTGATATCTTCTTTCAATCTTAGGAATGGTTCGGCGTTGGTATAACCAACATTGCGACGGAGCATAGGGATAATTGCTTCCGTACTATGGCCATAACTCGAAAGTTCGTTTCGACGTTGCGTATCGTGTACAGCATTACGATTAATCTCATCTTCACGTTCGCGAATGAGAATGTCACATACCCGCTTCAGGACAGGTACGATGATATTATCAAAGAGGTGATGACCTTGTATATATAAGTAGGTTGTTGAAGGTGTAACACCTAAGGTACGCAGTTCGTCTTTTAGTTTTAGATAGCTTTCCTTAGCATTCGGATTCTCTTTTTGTAGTTGTCGTACACGCATCTGCACCTTATGGCGCAACCGTTGAAGACTTTCAGCAGCCCCTTGCAAAGAGAAGTTACCAATCTCCACAACACGATTAAAGTCAGAGATAGTAAACCGTCGATGGATACCTTGCCGATAATGCCAGATACTCCAGACAAAGAGCGGGTAAATACTTACGCTGTATAGTTTGAGGAACTCCTCAAAATTAAAGATGGAATGGTCGTTGAGTGCTACTGCCACGGACACATCATGCAGGCTCAGTGCATAGCATTGCAGGTTTTCAATAGCGTAGGCATACGTGTGAAAAACGTATGGATTGTTGTTCACTTCATCGGATAGTGGGGTAGTTCCTTGCAGCAGATAATCATAATCAGCATCAACGCAAGCAATCATATTCTCGCCAATATTCTGAGAAATGAGGTTCATCAATACCGACCGCTTTCCCTTGTTAAGGTTCAATCGCGAAGGTAACATCACTTCAAAATAGCGTTCCTCATTCTCAAACCCACTTAACACAGTACGCCAAAAGAAGATATCGTCGTACGCTTCCACGTATGCGATAATCTTTCTCCGTGCCCGCTTACCATTCAGTCGGTTCGCTGCATCAATATATGCTGATGATAGGTTGTCGCTCAGTCTTCTTCCCATCTCTCCCTCCTTCAGACAATCATTTATCGGTTATGTCCGTTACTTCCGTCACACGGTCAATCCATCCGTTCATGATGACAGCCGGACTGTGTGTTGTGAGGATAATCTGAACATTCGGATTCAGTTCTAAGATGAGGTCGATTAAGCGTTTCTGCCACTCTATATGCAGACTCACTTCCGGTTCGTCCATAAAGAGAACGTAATGCTCATTGTCCTCAACCAATACGGTAAGCAGGATAACCAAAATCTGCTTCTCGCCACTCGACAGCTGATAAGGAGCGAGGACCTCACCTAATGATGAGAATTTTATCTCATTTTCCGAGCGGATAATCTTCTTACCCGTCTCGGTAAAGAGGTCGTCTAAGATGTCTTGGAAACGTTTCTTAGGTTGTGATATCTGTTGTGCTTTCTCTGCAGCATCTGCTTCACCACTTTGTAAGGTTTCGATAATACGGTTGCCGATGTTCACCTGATAGTCAAGATATTTACGCTGAAGCTGGAAGAGCTGCCAGTCAAGTTCCGTAACAAGATCAACGTTAATCCTGCTGATACTATCCGAGTTCATCAGTGGACGGTCAAACGAGCGGATAATGTCATAGCGTATCCATCGTGCATCATCAGGGCTAACCTTTAGTCGGACACCTTTCAGCGAATGGCTCGGGAATTCACCACCTTGTGACAAACTACGTATCACCTTATTAAGAATGGTACTCTTGCCAACACCATTAATACCACTCAGGATATTCACCTGACGGTCTAATGTCCATCGGATATGTTTCTTTCCACTCCAAAGCGAGTCAATCTCAATCTCTTCTATGTAATCTGCGTATTTCTGCATAATCGTAGATTTTTATGACAATAGTAATGCAAATATAATGTTTTTTGTGTGAATGGCAATAAGAAAGTCTTATTTTAATGTAAATACCACGTTTATGGTATGCTAAATAACATAAAGAGTGTATTTCATATATTGGTAAATGTCTGTACCTTTGCATCCGTAAACAATAAGTAAGAAATTAAATTCCAAAGAATATGGCAAAGATAGTAAACAAACTCACAGAGCTTATAGGTAATACGCCACTGTTAGCACTTAATAAATTCTCTGCAGAAAGAGGACTCAATACTCCTGTCCTTGCAAAAGTAGAGTATTTTAATCCTGGTGGTAGTGTGAAGGATCGTATAGCATTGGCTATGATAGAGGACGCTGAGGCTAAGGGACTCTTAAAGCCTGGAGCTACTATTATCGAGCCAACCAGTGGAAACACAGGCGTTGGTTTGGCATTGGTATCAGCTGTGAAGGGGTATAAACTCATCCTTACTATGCCTGAGACCATGAGTGTGGAGCGTCGTAATCTTGTGAAAGCATATGGTGCTACGGTAAAATTGACAAGTGGCAAGGATGGGATGAAGGGCGCTATCAAGGCTGCCGAGGAGTTGAGAGATTCTATTCCAGGTAGTATTATCCTGCAGCAGTTTGAGAATCAGGCTAACCCAGAACGTCACTATCTTACAACTGGTCCAGAGATATGGCGTGATACAGATGGTAAGGTGGATATCTTTGTGGCTGGTGTGGGTACTGGCGGTACGGTTAGCGGTATTGGTCGCTATCTCAAGGAGCAAAATCCTGATGTGAAGATTATTGCTGTTGAGCCAACCTCATCTCCAGTCTTGAGTGGTGGTGAGAGTGGACCACATAAGATTCAAGGAATTGGTGCAGGTTTTGTACCAAATACTTATAATAATAAGTATGTTGATGAGATTTTCCAAGTAGAAAATGATCAAGCAATCCTTGCAGGTCGTCAGTTGGCACAACAAGAAGGTTTGTTGGTTGGTATCTCTTCTGGTGCAGCAGCCTTTGCAGCTACCGAGATTGCTAAACGTCCAGAGAATGCAGGTAAGACTATCGTAACCTTGCTACCAGATACAGGTGAGCGTTATCTCTCAACAGTGCTTTACGCCTTTGACGAGTATCCTCTTTAATAGTTTTTAAATTCTAAAATACTTTCCCAACAGACTGCTTTTGTCTTCGAGACACGGCAGTCTGTTTTTATTTTTAGGTAGGAAGATAATGCTTTTATAGTTTGATAAATACTATTTTGATATTTGAAAATGTTTTACACAAATGAGACTTTAACTCCTATTGATACTGTAAAATAATGCTTTAGTTTTCCTCTTTCTAACCTTCAGATTATCAATTGATTGCAAACTTGTAAAAGTAAAGGTGCTTATTAGGCTTCTTAAAGGGCGTTAGTAACACCTCAAAAGGGCACCTTTTGCAAGCTTAAAGGGCATCTATAAGAAGCCAAAAGAGCATATATTAAAAGCGAGGAGTGGAAAAGTTATTACATTTTAGACAACTCTCTTCTCCATTCTTTCCTTTTGGAGAGAGTGGAGAAGAGGTTTCTTTATTATTTTTGTAATAGGAAGATTTGTGTCTGTCAAGTGTTCGGACGCTCCACATTTCCTTTGATGCTGCTTCAAGATACCATCGTATAGCAGGCTCGTCGTCTATGCGTAGGACCTTGAAAATATGTGTCCAAGTGAGATTTGGAAATCGCGATTTCCAAATCTCATAGTCATCAATAAGAAGATAAGAACTTTCTATTTTTTATTAACGTACAGAAGTCATAACACTAAAAGAATGGTAATGACACACGGTGTTGTTAAATGTAGGGTAGCTTGTTTAGTACAAAGAAAACAAAAGAGATTTATGTCATATAAAGAAATACATCAGTACCACTTAGAGTGCTGGGTAGATCGAAATGGTTTCTCCATTGAGCTTTAACCTCACTCGATGGAATGTGATTTTGATTGTATTTCGATGAACTTGTAATATTTTTTATTAATTGCAAATGTTTCTATTGGTAAGATATATAAACTTGTTTGTTGGATATATTTCTATAGTCTTTGCTTTTATACAGTTGGTTAGATAAATGTTTAATGTTTATCATATATTTATTCTTAATTTTTGTCTAAGACCTTAATTCCGCAGCGTAAAATCTTTTAAGAACTCCAAGTGTCTGAGAAACAAA
>CAUTPS010000025.1:0-34245 GCA_963540415.1 uncultured Prevotella sp. | reverse complement strand
CTGAGTAACAAACTCTGTGACATACCCAACCGCCTGGCGAAAGCCGCTATTTAACCCAAATCGGTCATTAGAGATTTTGGAGAACGAAGTGTTATGAATTACTATCAGTTATTGAAGAAAATATATTACTTCACTCATTATAATTGCTATATATCTTGTGTTTTCTGACAAAATGAAAGCGAAATTTTCTAATGACCGATTTGGGTTTAACGAGCGGTACCGACTCCATTATGCGTCTGGCATTCTCAACTCTCTCAGCAGTCGGTGGCTCTATTCCCTTCAGCTGATAGTCGATGCCCAGCTCCTCATATTTGAAGACGCCTAGGGTGTGGTAAGGGAGAATATCAATGCAGTGGATATTGTGCAGCGTCTGGAGGAACTCAGCCAGCTGCTTGAGGTATTCGTTATTATCCCAAATCGGTCATTAGGGACTTCTGATGTAGGCTTCTAATGACCGCCATTAGAAAGTTTGAATTATATTTCCTTAATTAACAATAAGTTGTTAACTTTACCACGGAATTAAAATTAGCTTGCCCATGGCCAATATAAACCCCAATCGGTCATTAGACCACAATATGTATCATTCTTATTACTCAGGTGTTAGATCCTAAACATTGATAACTTGTTAACCCATCAACTAACTTAGCTTTGTACAATAAAAAGGCAACCAACGAAAAGTTGATTGCCTTTATATTTTGCTTTGTAAACATATAACTTGTTAACTCGTCAACTTGTTAACTCGTCAACTATCTTACAAATTCGCGTTGTCGTTCTTCCATTCAGCAACAGCTGGGATGATGTCGAGACCAATGATCTCATCACGCATCTTGCAGAGGTGCTCGTAAGAAGCCTGAAGAGAAGCCATCTCCTCTGGAGTACCTGTTGGCTCAGTGTAGTGAACACCAGTAGCATCGATAGTTGTAGGCATAGCCATCATAACGTTCTTGAAGCCGAGCTTCTCGTCGTTAACGTAGCAACCTGCTGGCAAGGTGAACTTCTCACCGCCCATAGCAGCCTCAATCATCTTAACAGCATTGTAAGCTGGGCTCTGGAATGAGCTACGGCCACGAAGCTTGATAATGTTTGAACCACCCTGTACGGTGTGGTGCTTAATCTCTTCCCAACGCTCTGCAGAAAGACCCATCTCTGCCAATGGCTTGCCATCGATCTTAACCTTAGAAGCGAATACAGCCATCTGCTCACCGTGACCACCGTATGTGTGTGCACCAGTAACCTTATCCTGCTGTACGCCAAACTCGTGAGCCAATGCCTGCTGCAAACGAGTAGAATCAAGAGCAGCGAGTGATGTGAGCTGATTAGCCTTCAAACCAGAGTGGATGAGAGCTGTCAATGCTGTAACGTCAGCTGGATTGAAGATAACAACAACGTGCTTAACGTCTGGGCAGTACTTCTTGATGTTCTCACCGAAGTCAGCTGCAATCTTGCAGTTACCCTTCAACAAGTCCTCACGTGTCATACCTTCCTTACGAGGAGCACCACCAGAAGAGATGATGTACTTAGCACCAGTGAATGCCTCAGCAGGGTCAACGGTGTAAGAGAGGTTAGCACCAGGGAAAGCACACTGCTCCATCTCGTCAAAGACGCCATGAACGCCTGGCTCATAGATATCGTACAGACAGATGTTAGGAGTGAGACCGAGTGTGAGAACGGTCTGAACCATGTTAGAACCAATCATACCGCCAGCACCGACGATAACGAGTTTTTCGTTTGTTAAATAATTCATAATAGATATTTAATTAAAAGTTAAATTCTCTTTTATATTGATACGGCAAAGTTACGAAAAAAATGACCATGCGAGAAAGATATTGTAGAATAAATGTGTTATTTATTATAAAAAGTAGAGGCTTTGCAAAGTCTGTCTATCAAATCGATTAATTCTTAGTCGGCTTGTCTTGGAAGTTCTGAATTTATTGTTTAACTTAGCAGCGAAAACAAAGTTGCTTTTACAAAGGAAGGGAGGATTTGTATAAGTTACTTCGATAGTAAATGAGATTTCTTAAGATTGAACCTTAAAAACAACGATATGACACATACAATTAATGAGCGTGTTGGCAGATTACGCTCCTGGATGAAAGAGAATGGGTTTACTGCTTTTGTTTTCCCAAGTAGTGATCCCCATAATAGTGAATATGTAGCTGACCATTGGAAGAGCCGTGAGTGGATATCAGGCTTTAGTGGGTCGGCAGGAACGGCAGTTGTCACTTTAGAGCATGCTTCGCTATGGACGGATTCACGTTATTTTATTGCAGCTGAGAAGGAGTTGAATGGTACTGGCTTTCAGCTAATGAAGCTTCGTGTGGAGGGAACTCCGTCTGTGTCAGAATGGCTTGCAAGTGAACTGTCTACTTATGAAAAGGCTGTGGTTGGACTGGACGGGAATGTAAACTCTTTTGCAGAGGTTGCTGCGATGGAACAAGAGTTGGCGACAAAAGGGAACATTACTGTACGAACAGATGCCGACCCTATGGCTGAACTTTGGACGGACAGACCTGTAATCCCTGATAATGAGATACAGCTTCACCCGTTAGAATATTCTGGAGAGTCAACATCAAGTAAGATAAGTAGGGCTCGTAAGTACCTTTCAGAATGTGGTGCAGATGGATTATTGGTAACTGCACTCGATGAAATAGCATGGGTGTTGAATTTGCGAGGGAGTGATGTACATTGTAATCCAGTTTTTGTTTCTTACCTCTTGATTTCTCCTGAGAAAGTTACCTTATATATAAATAATGTAAAACTTTCGGCAGAGGTTAATGCTTACCTTGCTTCAGAAAAGATAGATGTTGAGGCGTACGAGGCAGTCGTGGAGGGACTTCGTTCCTATACGGGTAAATCGCTGTTAGTAGATATGACTTCTACAAACTATTCATTGGCTACAGCGGTACCTTTTGAGAAAGTATGTTCAGGGGTTTCACCACTTGTAAGTATGAAGGCTGTAAAGAATAAAGTAGAACAAGACGGATTTCGTGCTGCGATGTTGCGGGATGGTGTGGCTGTGGTAAAATTCCTTGCATGGCTAAAGTCTGCTGTTGAGGCTGGTGGACAGACGGAAATCTCACTTGATGAGCGTTTAACGGCTCTACGTGCAGAACAGCCAAAGTTTAAGGGTATTTCTTTTGATACGATAGTAGGATATGAGGCACATGGAGCTATTGTTCATTATGAAGCTACGCCAGAGACGGATATTCCTGTTGAACCTCATGGTTTAGTTCTCATAGATAGTGGTGCTCAATATTTAGATGGTACGACAGATATTACAAGAACTATTGCTTTGGGTGAATTGTCAGAGGAACAGCGTCGAGTTTATACTTTGGTGTTGAAAGGGCATATTCAACTTGATATGTGCCGTTTTCCTGCAGGTGCGTGTGGATCACAGATTGATGCGCTTGCACGTGCACCGATGTGGCGTGAAGGGTATAACTACATGCATGGGACAGGGCATGGAGTAGGGAGTTATCTGAATGTGCATGAAGGTCCTCATCAAATACGCATGGAATGGCGTCCTGCTCCCCTTCAAGCAGGAATGACAGTTACTAATGAGCCTGGTATTTATCTGGAAGGAAAATTTGGTGTGCGTATAGAAAACACATTGTTGATAGTTCCTGCTGAATCTACAGCCTTTGGTGATTTTCTCAAGTTTGAAACACTTACGCTCGCACCGATTGACACGGCTCCTATTGTGCTTGAAATGTTGAGTACTGAGGAACGTGAGTGGCTTAATAACTACCATCGTCGTGTTTATGAAAGTTTGTCTCCATATTTGGAAGGCAACGAGAAGGAATGGCTGAGAAAGGCAACTTTGCCAATCTAAACTTGGCGTAGTCTTGTTAAGAGTACGTAGTTTTGTTGTCTTTGAAAATATGCTCAAAGGCTTTAAATAGCGTGCTTCAGGGCTCTTAATAACCTTATTTTTGTGTCCTCTTTAATCTATAAGGAAATAGGAAAAATCCGCAAATATTTGGAAGTTAGGAGAATAAAGTGTAACTTTGCAGGCGCAAAAGTGGTGTCATGCCCTTTTGCACTATGTTTAATTAATAAATAATTTAAAACAAAAAGCATGATTATTGTACCAGTAAAGGACGGTGAGAACATCGAGCGCGCGCTCAAGAAGTTCAAGAGAAAGTTTGAGAAGACAGGTGTTGTTAAGGAGCTTCGTGCTCGTCAGCAGTTTGACAAACCATCTGTTAAGAAGCGCTTGAAGATGGAACGTGCCGTTTACGTACAGCAGCTTCGCGACGCAGAAGAGTAAAATCTTCTTTAAAAATTTGGCGGTTTGGATTAATTTCCGTAAATTCGTTGCCATATAAATGATTTGACAATGTGCCGATGGTAGAAAAGTTCTTAGATTACATTAAGTTTGAAAGGAATTATTCCCCGATGACAGTAATCAACTATCGTAAGGACTTAACGGAGTTCGAACGATTCTACAAGGAACTTGAACCTCAGCTCTCTTGGGAGTCTATAGACTCTGATATTGTCAGAAATTGGATGGAGTACATGATGGATAGAGGTAATTCTGCTTCGTCTGTCAATAGAAGACTCAGTGCGCTGAGGTCTTTCTATAGATTTGCACTTCGTCGTAAACTTATTGAAAAAGACCCTGTTCATGGCCTTCAAGGTCCTAAAAAACAAAAGCCTCTTCCTCAATTCTTAAAGGAGTCGGAAATGGAAAGGCTGTTGGATTCTAAGATGTGGACAGATAGTTATAAGGACGTACTTGAACGTACTATAATTATAACATTCTACGTAACGGGTATTCGTTTGTCAGAATTGATAGGTCTTGATGATAAAGATATTGACAATGTCACTTGTGAAATTAAAGTAACAGGTAAGAGAAATAAGCAACGAATTATTCCCTTTGGTAAGGAACTCGCTGATGTGTTTGCTCAGTACCTGCAGGTACGTAACACAACAGTAAAAGGTGATTCCACATCCTTCTTTCAAACAGAGAAAGGCAAAAGGATGACGACTACACAGGTAAGAAGTTTGGTAAAGAAGAATCTTTCAAAGGTGTCAACGTTGAAAAAACGTTCTCCACACGTTCTTCGCCATACGTTTGCCACGGCAATGCTCAATCATGAAGCAGGACTGGAAAGTGTAAAGAAACTGCTTGGTCATGAGAGTCTGTCAACGACAGAGATTTATACTCATACAACTTTCGAGCAGTTGAAGAAAGTCTATAAAAATGCCCATCCAAGGGCTTAACCTTTTAAAAACGGAGGTACCTATGGAAATTAAGATCCAGTCGATTCATTTCGACACAACCGAGAAGTTACAAGCCTTTATTACCAAGAAGGCTGAAAAATTAGAAAAGTCTTACGAAGACATTCAGAAAGTAGAGGTGCAATTGAAGGTAGAGAAACCTGCTACAGCATTAAATAAAACCACAAGTTTATCAGTAGTAGTTCCTGGTAATACCTTGTTTGTGGAGAAAACATGTGATACCTTTGAAGAAGGAATTGATCAGTGTTTAGATGCGATGAAGGTTCAGCTCACCAAGTTTAAGGAAAAACAAAGAAAGCATTAAAAAATCCCTGAAATATTTTGGAGATTAAAATAAAAGTCTTACCTTTGCAGCCGTTTTACGATAAGTAGCCTTCGGCTGCAAAGTAATGCCTCTTTAGCTCAGTTGGCCAGAGCACGTGATTTGTAATCTCGGGGTCGTTGGTTCGAATCCGACAAGAGGCTCTCCTTGAAAGGGGGATACATTTGCTGACGGGTAGTTTCCAGAGTGGCCAAATGGGGCAGACTGTAAATCTGCTGCTTCTAGCTTCGGTGGTTCGAATCCATCACTACCCACTTCAGAAAATGTAATTTGCGGAAATAGCTCAGTTGATAGAGCACTAGCCTTCCAAGCTGGGGGTCGCGGGTTTGAGCCCCGTTTTCCGCTCTATGGTTTTGCTGTAATAGCTCAGTGGTAGAGCACTTCCTTGGTAAGGAAGAGGTCCTGAGTTCAACTCTCAGTTACAGCTCTGCTATTATTGTTGTTAATTTAGTGTAACTAAAAGCACAGATTATTCATTTAATATTAAATAAGAAAAAGCTATGGCTAAAGAAGAATTCGTGCGCACCAAACCGCATGTAAACATTGGTACTATCGGTCACGTTGACCACGGTAAGACCACTCTTACTGCAGCAATCTCAAAGGTTCTTCATGAGAAGGGCTTCGGTACAGAGGATGTTAAGTCTTTCGATCAGATTGATAATGCTCCTGAGGAGAAAGAGCGTGGTATTACCATTAACTCTGCACATATTGAGTACGAAACAGCTAACCGTCACTACGCACACGTAGACTGTCCAGGTCACGCCGACTATGTAAAGAACATGGTAACTGGTGCTGCTCAGATGGATGGTGCTATCTTGGTTGTAGCTGCTACTGATGGTCCTATGCCTCAGACTCGTGAGCACGTTTTGCTCGCTCGTCAGGTAAACGTACCACGCTTGGTTGTCTTCTTGAACAAGTGTGATATGGTTGATGACCCTGAGATGCTTGACCTCGTTGAGATGGAGGTTCGTGAGATTCTCGAGCAGTACGGTTATGAGGAGGATACTCCAATCATTCGTGGTTCTGCACTCGGTGCTTTGAACGGTGTTGAGAAGTGGGTTGACTCTGTAATGGAGCTCATGGACACTGTTGATACTTGGATCGAGGAGCCAGAGCGTGAGATTGATAAGCCATTCTTGATGCCTGTTGAGGATGTATTCTCTATCACAGGTCGTGGTACTGTTGCTACTGGTCGTATCGAGACTGGTATCTGTAAGGTAGGTGATGAGGTTCAGTTACTCGGTCTCGGTGAGGACAAGAAGTCTGTTATCACTGGTGTTGAGATGTTCCGTAAGAACCTCCCAACTGGTCAGGCTGGTGACAACGTAGGTCTCCTCCTTCGTGGTATCGATAAGGCTGAAGTTAAGCGTGGTATGGTTGTTGTGCACCCAGGTGCTATTACTCCTCACGATCACTTCAAGGCATCTATCTATGTATTGAAGAAGGAAGAGGGTGGTCGTCATACTCCATTCGGTAACAAGTATCGTCCACAGTTCTACCTCCGTACAATGGACTGTACAGGTGAAATCCACCTCCCAGAGGGCGTTGAGATGGTTATGCCAGGTGACAACGTAGAGATTGAGGTAGTATTGATTTATAAGGTTGCTCTTAACGAGGGTCTTCGTTTCGCTATCCGTGAGGGTGGTCGTACAGTAGGTTCTGGTCAGATCACAGAGATTCTTGAGGACGTTCAGTAATCGATAATTAAGATTACAAAATATTAGTTCCCGACTCTTTTGGGAATCGGGAACTAACCTACGGGTTTAGCTCAGTTGGTAGAGCACTGGTCTCCAAAACCAGGTGTCGAGGGTTCGAGCCCTTCAACCCGTGCAAAAAGAAAATATTTTATGTTTAATAAGATAGTTAATTATTGCAAGGCTTGCTACGACGAACTTGCGCATAAAACTACATGGCCATCACGCGCTCAACTTACACATAGTGCAATGGTAGTTATTTCTGCTTCCGTTATCATTGCATTGGTTGTGTTTGCAATGGACTCTGTGTTCCAACGCGTAATGGAATTTGTATATCCAAGATAATTCATTAGGAAATGGCAGATACAGAAAAGAAATGGTATGTTCTTCGTGCTGTCAGCGGTAAAGAGGCAAAGGTAAAGGAATATATCGATGCTCAATTACGTCTGAACGAAAAACTTGCTGAGCGTGTTTTTGAGGTTTTATTACCTATGGAAAAACACGCAACTGTGCGTAAAGATGGGAAGCGTGTTGTCAAGGAGAAATTAAGTCTCCCTGGTTATGTGCTTGTTCAGGCCAATATGACTCCTGACGTAGCTTCTACGTTGCGTTTCATGCCTAATGTCTTAGGATTCCTCGGAGGTATGTCTGAACCATCACCTGTACGCCAAGCAGATATTAATCGTCTGTTGGGTAATGTGGAAGATACTGAACTTGAAGAGGTTCAGAATGTACCATATATGGTTGGTGAAACTGTTCAGGTTACTGATGGTCCTTTCAGTGGTTTCCATGGTATCATCGAAGAGGTGAATGCCGAGAAGCATAAGCTGAAAGTGATGGTGATGATTTTTGGTCGTCAGAATCCATTGGAGCTAAGTTTTATGCAAGTCGCAAAAGAAGAATAGTGTTGTTACGGATACTATTCTACTATAGTTTAATTTTTTAATATTAACAAAAGAAATGGCTAAAGAAGTAGCTGGATTAATCAAATTACAGATTAAAGGTGGCGCTGCAAATCCTTCTCCTCCAGTAGGCCCAGCATTGGGTTCTAAGGGTATTAATATCATGGGATTCTGTAAGGAGTTCAACGCCCGTACCCAGGACAAGGCTGGTAAAGTTCTTCCAGTCGTTATTACCTACTACAACGATAAGTCTTTCAGCTTCATCATTAAGACTCCTCCTGCAGCTGTACAGCTCATGGAAGCTGCTAAGGTGAAAGGTGGATCTGGAGAGCCAAACCGTAGAAAGGTTGGATCCGTAACTTGGGAGCAGGTAAAAGCTATCGCAGAAGACAAAATGCCAGATCTCAACTGTTTTACAGTAGAGAGTGCAATGAAGCTTATTGCTGGTACTGCTCGTAGTATGGGTATCACTGTAAAAGGGGACTTCCCTGGTAAATAATTTTAAACTTCAAAAGTAAAAATGAGTAAACTGACAAAAAATCAGAAATCAGTAGCTGAGAAGGTTGAAGCAGGGAAGGCATATTCATTGGCAGAAGCAGCACAGTTGGTAAAAGAAATTACCACTACTAAGTTTGACGCTTCTGTAGATGTTGATGTACGTCTCGGTGTTGACCCACGTAAAGCTAACCAGATGGTTCGTGGCGTTGTGTCACTCCCACATGGTACTGGTAAGGTTACACGTGTGCTTTGTCTCTGTACACCTGATCAGGAGGCTGCCGCTAAGGAAGCTGGTGCTGATTATGTTGGTCTTGACGAATACGTTGAAAAGATCAAGGGCGGATGGACTGATATTGATGTTATTATCACTATGCCATCATGCATGGGTAAGTTAGGTCCTTTGGGTCGTGTACTCGGTCCTCGTGGCTTGATGCCAAACCCAAAGAGCGGTACTGTGACTATGGATGTTGCTAAGGCAGTAAAGGACGTTAAGCAGGGTAAGATTGACTTTAAGGTTGATAAGGCTGGTATTATCCATACTTCAATCGGTAAGGTTAGTATGACTGCTGAGCAGATTTATGGTAACGCGAAGGAGTTTATCTCTACTGTTATCAAGCTGAAGCCTGCTGCTGCTAAAGGTACATATATCAAGAGTATCTTTATTTCTAGCACAATGAGTAAGGGTGTCAAGATTGATCCTAAATCAGCTGAATAACTCTAAAAGTTTTGTACAATGAAGAAAGAAGTAAAAGATACAATTATCGCTGAACTCGGTGAGAAGTTAAAGAACTATCCTCATTTCTATTTGGTTGATGTAACTGGATTGAATGCTGAGGCTACAAGTTCACTTCGCCGTAAGTGTTTCAAGAGCGAAATCAATATGGTTGTTGTGAAGAATAACCTTCTTCACAAAGCTTTTGAAGCTTCAGATGTAGATTTTGAACCACTGTATGGTTCTTTGAAGGGTAATACAGCAGTTTTGTTTTCTCAGACTGCTAATGTGCCAGCAAAGTTGTTGAAGGAGTATAAGAAGGAAGGTATTCCTGCTCTTAAGGCAGCTTACGCAGAGGAATCTCTGTTTATTGGTGCTGATAAACTCGAAGAACTTGCAGCTCTCAAGAGCAAGAACGAACTTATTGCAGACGTTGTGGCATTGCTACAGTCTCCAGCAAAGAATGTTGTTTCTGCTCTCCAGTCAGGTGCTGGCACCATCCATGGTGTGCTTAAGACTTTAGGCGAGCGTCCTGAGTAAAAAATCTAATAAAGTCAATAAGGTATATTATTTTTAGAACAAAAAATTAAAAATTTAGAATAAAATGGCAGACGTAAAAGCTATTGCAGAAGAGTTAGTAAATCTTACTGTTAAGGAAGTAAATGAGTTGGCAACTGTCCTCAAGGACGAGTATGGTATTGAGCCTGCAGCTGCAGCTGTTGCTGTAGCTGGTCCTGCTGCAGCTGCTGCAGGTGGCGCAGCTGAGGAGAAGTCAGATTTTGACGTAGTTCTTGTTGACGCTGGTGCTAATAAGCTCAAGGTTGTTAAGGCTGTTAAGGAGGCTTGTGGTCTCGGTTTGAAGGAAGCTAAGGACCTCGTAGATGGTGCACCTTCTACTTTGAAGGAGGGTATGGCTAAGGCTGAGGCTGAGAACCTGAAGGCTGCTATTGAGGCTGAGGGTGCTAAGGTTGAGTTGAAGTAATTCTACTTCTTCCTTACATTAATAAAAAATATGGTTAGGATTTACCAAGTAGGTGAGTCCTAACCTTTTTGTGTCTTTTGACATATATAGGGATTTCCCCTTTTTAGTCCGTCACTGGACTTTAAACATTTGAATATTTAATTTCAGTTATGGCATTAGAAAATAAACCCAGAGTAAATTTCGCCAGCGTTAAGAATCCGTATCCATATCCGGATTTCCTCGATGTGCAGTTGAAGTCTTTCCGTGACTTCTTACAGCTGGATACTCCGCCTGAGGAACGCAAGAATGACGGTTTGTATAAGGTGTTCGCTGAGAACTTCCCTATCACCGATACGCGTAATAATTTCGTCCTTGAGTTCCTGGATTATTATGTTGACCCACCAAGATATTCTATTGATGAATGTTTGGAGCGTGGCTTGACATACAGTGTACCTTTGAAGGCTAAGATGAAGCTGTATTGTACTGACCCAGATCATGAGGATTTCGGTACATTTATTCAAGATGTATTCTTGGGAACTATTCCTTACATGACAAGCAATGGTACCTTTGTTATCAATGGTGCTGAGCGCGTTGTAGTTTCTCAGTTACATCGTTCTCCGGGTGTATTCTTTGGTCAGGGTGTCCATGCTAATGGTACTGTTCTTTATAGTGCACGTATCATTCCATTTAAGGGTTCATGGATAGAGTTTGCTACTGACATTAACAATGTCATGTATGCTTATATTGATCGTAAGAAGAAGTTGCCTGTAACCACTATGCTTCGTGCTATTGGTTATGAGTCTGACCGTGATATTCTTCAGATTTTTGATCTTTGCGAAGAGATAAAGGTGAATAAGAAGAATATGAAGGCAGCTATCGGTCGTAAGATTGCTGGTAATGTCATGAAGTCTTGGACTGAAGACTTTGTTGATGAGGATACAGGCGAGGTTGTATCTATAGAACGTAATGAGGTTGTTGTAGAGCGTGAGACTGTCATCACAGATGAGATTGCAGATGTAATTCTTGATAGCTCAGTTTCTTCAATCTTGCTACATAAGGATGAGGATGCTGCAAGTAAGTATTCTATCATCTTCAACACACTTGCCAAAGACCCAAGCCACTCAGAGATTGAGGCAGTAAATTATATTTATCGTCAGCTGCGTAATGCAGATGCTGCTGATGATGCAAGTGCACGTGAGGTGTTCCAAAACCTTTTCTTCTCAGACAAGCGTTATGACTTGGGTGAGGTTGGCCGTTACCGAATTAATAAGAAGTTGAATTTGGAAACGGATATGGATGTACGTGTACTGACAAAGGACGATATCATTGAGATTATTAAGTATCTTATCAGCCTTATCAATTCAAATGCTACGGTTGATGATATTGACCACTTGTCAAATCGTCGTGTTCGTACTGTTGGAGAGCAGTTGGCTAACCAGTTCTCTGTCGGCCTTGCACGTATGAATCGTACTATCCGTGAGCGTATGAACGTTCGTGATAGTGAAGTGTTCCAGCCAACGGATTTGATTAATGCAAAGACTATATCAAGCGTCATTAACTCGTTCTTTGGAACTAACCCATTGAGCCAGTTTATGGACCAAACCAACCCATTGGCAGAGGTAACTCATAAGCGTCGCCTTTCTGCTCTTGGTCCTGGTGGTCTGTCTCGTGAGCGTGCAGGTTTCGAGGTACGTGACGTTCACTATACCCATTATGGTCGTCTTTGTCCTATTGAGTCTCCTGAAGGTCCTAACATTGGATTGATTTCATCACTCTGTATGTATGCTAAGATTAATGATCTTGGCTTTATCGTTACACCATATCGTCGTGTGAAGGATGCTAAGGTGGACATGGATAATAAGGATGTAGTCTTTTTGACAGCAGAGGAGGAAGAAGAACAGATTATCGGACAGGGTAATGCACCATTGAATGCAGATGGTACATTTATCCGTGATGTTGTTAAGTGTCGTCAGGATGCTGATTATCCAGTAGTTACTCCAGACTCCGTTGCTCTTATCGACGTATCTCCACAACAGATTGCATCTGTGTCAGCAGGTTTGATTCCATTCTTGGAGCATGATGATGGTCACCGTGCATTGATGGGATGTAACATGATGCGCCAGGCTGTCCCTTTGCTTCACAATGATGCACCTATTGTTGGTACAGGTCTTGAGAAGCAGGTATGTGAGGACTCACGTACTATGGTTACTGCAGAGGGTGATGGTGTTATCGAGTATGTTGATGCTACAACAATCCGTATTCTCTATGATCGTACAGATGATGAGGAGTTTGTAAGTTTCGAGCCAGCTCTTAAAGAGTATCGCATTCCTAAGTTCCGTCGTACTAACCAGAACATGGTTGTAGACCTTCGACCAATTTGTGATAAGGGTCAGCGCGTGAAGAAGGGTGATATCCTTACAGAGGGTTATGCAACAGAGAACGGTGAGTTAGCATTGGGTCGTAACCTTGTTGTGGCTTACATGCCTTGGAAGGGTTACAACTATGAGGATGCTATTGTTATTTCTGAGCGCATGGTTCGTGAGGATGTATTGACCTCTGTTCATGTTGATGAGTATTCCTTAGAAGTTCGCGAAACTAAGCGTGGTGTTGAGGAGTTTACAGCTGATATTCCTAACGTAAGCGAGGAAGCTACTAAGGATCTTGACGATAATGGTATTATCCGTATTGGTGCTCGTGTTGAGCCAGGTGATATCATGATTGGTAAGATTTCTCCTAAGGGTGAAAGCGATCCTTCTCCAGAAGAGAAACTTCTCCGTGCTATCTTCGGTGACAAGGCTGGTGATGTTAAGGATTCTTCTTTGAAGGCTAATCCATCATTGAGCGGTGTTGTTATTGATAAGAAACTCTTTAGCCGTGCTATTAAGACACGTGAGAGCAAGCGTCAAGATAAGAATATTCTTGCTAAGATTGATGAGGAGCAGGAGGCAAAAATCAATGACTTAAAGGACCTCTTGGTTGATAAGTTGCTCGAACTGACTGAGGATAAGGTTTCAGAGGGTGTTAAGGACTACTCTGACGCTGAAATTATCACTAAGGGAAGCAAGTTTACAGTTGCTGCATTGAAGAACCTCGATTATGAGGGAGTCCAATCAAATGGATGGACTGATGACGAGCATACCAACCTTCTTATTCAGAAGTTGATTATGAACTTCATCCGCAAGTACAAGCAGATGGATGCTGAGATGAAGCGTAAGAAGTTTGCTATCACTATTGGTGATGAACTTCCATCAGGCGTATTGCAGATGGCTAAGGTTTACATTGCTAAGAAGCGTAAGATTCAGGTGGGTGATAAACTTGCAGGTCGTCACGGTAACAAGGGTATCGTATCAAAGGTTGTACGTACAGAAGATATGCCATTCCTCGAGGATGGTAGTCCTGTAGACTTGGTATTGAACCCAATGGGTGTGCCTTCACGTATGAACCTTGGTCAGATTTTCGAGGCTATCCTTGGTGCTGCAGGTCGTAAGTTGGGTGTTAAGTTTGCTACTCCTATTTTCGATGGTGCTAAGCTCTCTGATTTGAAGGAGTGGACAGATAAGGCAGGTCTGCCAAATCTCTGTTCAACCTATATCTATGATGGTGAAACCGGTGAGAAGTTCGACCAGCCAGCTACAGTGGGTATCACTTACTTCTTGAAGTTGGGTCACATGGTTGAGGATAAAATGCACGCTCGTAGTATCGGTCCATACTCATTGATTACACAGCAGCCACTTGGTGGTAAGGCACAGTTTGGTGGTCAGCGTTTCGGAGAGATGGAGGTTTGGGCTATTGAGGCCTTCGGTGCATCTCATGTTCTTCAGGAAATCTTGACAATCAAGTCTGATGATGTAGTTGGTCGTTCAAAGGCTTACGAGGCTATCGTTAAGGGTGAACCAATGCCAACTCCAGGTATTCCAGAGTCACTGAACGTGTTGTTACACGAACTTCGTGGTCTCGGTCTCAGTGTCAAACTTGATTAATACGTACACCCCATAATAGAAGTAAAACATGGCTTTTAAGAAAGATAATAAAGTAAAGAGTAATTTCAGCAAGATTACTATCGGACTGGCTTCACCTGAGGAGATTCTTGAGAACTCTTTTGGTGAGGTAACCAAGCCAGAGACTATCAACTATCGTACCTATAAACCAGAACGTGATGGTTTGTTCTGCGAGCGTATCTTCGGTCCAACAAAGGATTACGAGTGTGCCTGCGGTAAGTACAAGCGTATCCGTTATAAGGGTATTGTCTGCGACCGTTGTGGTGTTGAGGTAACTGAGAAGAAGGTACGTCGTGAGCGTGCCGGACATATTGAATTGGTTGTCCCTGTTGCTCATATCTGGTATTTCCGTAGTCTTCCTAACAAGATTGGTTACCTTCTTGGTATGCCAACAAAGAAGCTTGATGCTGTTATTTACTATGAGAAATATGTTGTCATCCAGCCGGGTGTCGTAGAGGGTATGAAGAATGCCGATACAGATGAGGAATTGAATGGTTCTCATAAGTTCGACCTTCTTTCAGAGGATGAATATCTCGATATCCTTGATAATAAACTCCCAGAGGGTAATGAGCGTTTGGATGATTCTGATCCAAGCAAGTTCATTGCTAAGATGGGTGCGGAGGCTATTTATGACCTCCTCACAGGCATTGATCTTGATCGTTTGGCAGGTGAATTGCGTGACCGTGCAACAACTGACTCAAGTCAGCAGCGTAAGACAGAAGCTTTGAAGCGTCTGCAGGTTGTAGAGGGCTTCCGTCAGTCAATCGGTGTGAATAATCCAGAATGGATGATCATGAAGATTATCCCTGTTACTCCACCAGAGCTTCGTCCATTGGTTCCATTGGATGGAGGACGTTTCGCAACATCTGACCTTAATGACCTCTATCGTCGCGTTATCATCCGTAACAATCGTTTGAAGCGTTTGATGGAGATTAAGGCTCCTGAGGTTATTCTGCGTAATGAGAAGCGTATGCTTCAGGAAGCTGTTGACTCACTTTTCGATAACAGCCGTAAGTCTTCTGCTGTAAAGAGTGAGAGCAATCGTCCATTGAAGTCACTCTCTGACTCTCTGAAGGGTAAGCAGGGACGTTTCCGTCAGAACCTCCTCGGTAAGCGTGTTGACTATTCTGCGCGTTCAGTAATTGTCGTTGGTCCAGAGTTGAAGATGGGTGAGTGCGGTCTGCCTAAGTTGATGGCAGCAGAGCTTTACAAGCCATTCATTATTCGTAAGCTCATTGAGCGCGGTATTGTGAAGACTGTAAAGAGTGCTAAGAAGATTGTAGACCGTCGTGAGCCTGTAATTTGGGATATCCTTGAGAATGTAATGAAGGGTCACCCAGTTATGTTGAACCGTGCTCCGACACTTCACCGTCTTGGTATTCAGGCGTTCCAGCCTAAACTTATTGAAGGTAAAGCTATTCAGTTGCATCCATTGGCATGTACAGCGTTTAATGCTGACTTCGATGGTGACCAGATGGCTGTTCACCTCCCATTGAGTAATGAGGCTGTGTTGGAGACACAGGTGTTGATGCTTCAGAGCCATAACATCCTTAATCCAGCTAATGGTGCACCTATCACCGTTCCTTCACAGGATATGGTGCTTGGTCTCTACTATATTACAAAGATTCGTCCAGGTGCTAAGGGAGAAGGTCTTACATTCTACGGCTCAGAAGAAGCTATTATCGCTTACAATGAGAAGAAGTGTGACCTCCACTCACAGGTAAAGGTAATCGTTGATGACCTCGTTGATGGTAAACTCCAGAAGCGTATGGTTGAGACATCAGTTGGTCGTGTAATTGTTAATCAGATTATCCCAACTGAGATTGGATACTTCAACGGTATTATCTCTAAGAAGTCACTTCGTGGTCTTATCGCTGACGTTATTAAGGCTGTTGGTATGGCTCGTGCTTGTGAGTTCCTTGATGGTATCAAGAACCTTGGTTACCGTATGGCATATGTTGCAGGTCTTTCCTTTAACCTCGATGATATCATTGTTCCTGATGAGAAAACTGATATTGTAGGTAAGGGTCAGAGTGAGGTTGACCAGGTGAAGGCTAACTATGAAATGGGTTTCATCACTGACAAGGAGCGTTACAATCAGGTAATTGATGCGTGGACACACGTAAACAATAACCTTAAGCAGGCCGTTATGAAGCACATGACAGAGGCTGATCAGGGATTTAATGCTGTATATATGATGCTTGACTCTGGTGCCCGTGGTTCTGCTGACCAGATTGCTCAGCTTGCTGGTATGCGTGGTCTTATGGCTAAGCCACAGAAGGCTGGTGCTGAAGGTGCTCAGATTATTGAGAACCCAATTATCTCTAACTTTAAGGAGGGTATGTCTGTGCTGGAGTACTTTATTGCTTCTCACGGTGCTCGTAAGGGTCTTGCTGATACGGCTATGAAGACTGCCGATGCAGGATACTTGACACGTCGTCTTGTTGACGTTTCTCATGATGTTATCATCAATGAGGAGGATTGTGGTTCACTCCGTGGTCTTGAGTGTCGTGCCTTGAAGAATGGTGATGAGACAATTGCAAGCCTCTATGAGCGTATCTTGGGTCGTGTGTCAGTTCATGATGTTGTCAATCCTACAACTGGTGATATTATTGTTGCTGCAGGTGAGGAGATTACAGAGGTAAAGGCACAGGCTATTGAAGATTCACCAATTGAGATGGTAGAAATCCGTTCTGTACTCACTTGTGAGAGCAAGAAGGGTGTATGTAAGAAGTGTTACGGACGTAACCTTGCTTCTGCACGTATGGTACAGATGGGTGAGGCTGTTGGTGTCATTGCTGCACAAGCTATTGGTGAGCCTGGTACACAGCTTACTCTTCGTACGTTCCACGCTGGTGGTGTGGCTGGTAATGCTGCGGCTAATGCAACTATTACAGCTAAGAGTGATGCAAAGATTGAGTTTGAGGAACTTCGTACCGTACCATTCGTTGATGAGAATGACAAGGAGTGTGAGATGGTTGTTAGCCGTTTGGCTGAAATTCGCTTTGTAGATCCTAACACTGGTATTGTACTCCTTACAGATAACGTTCCATATGGTAGTTCTCTTTACTTTAAGTCTGGAGATACTGTCAAGAAGGGTGATATGATTTGTAAGTGGGACCCATTCAACGCTGTTATTGTTAGTGAATATGCAGGTGTTCTCCGCCTACATGACGTTATAGAGGGTGTTACTTATAAGGCAGAAACCGATGATGCTACAGGTCTTACAGAGCGTATCATTATCGATTCTCGTGATAAGACAAAACTCCCTACTGTTGATATTGTCAAGGTTGGTGCTAAGAAGGGTGCTGATGGTCTTTATGCTGCATCTGATATCCTTGGTACATATAACCTCCCTGTAGGTGGTCACTTGGAGCAGGTACTTCTCGATGGTGCTGAGATTAAGACGGGTATGACACTTGTTAAGATTCCACGTTCTGTCGGTGGTGCTGGTGATATTACTGGTGGTCTTCCACGTGTTACTGAGCTCTTTGAGGCTCGTAACCCATCTAACCCTGCTGTCGTATCTGAAATTGATGGTGAGATTACTATGGGTAAGGTGAAGCGTGGTAACCGTGAGATTATCGTGACTTCTAAGACTGGTGAGCAGCGTAAGTATCTTGTTAGTCTGTCTAAGCAGATTCTTGTGCAAGAGCATGATGCTGTTCGTGCTGGTACTCCATTGTCTGATGGTATAATCACACCTGCTGATATCTTGTCTATCATGGGTCCAACAGCTGTTCAAGAGTATATTGTTAATGAGGTTCAGGACGTATATCGTTTGCAGGGTGTGAAGATTAATGACAAGCACTTTGAGATTATCGTTCGTCAGATGATGCGCAAGGTACGTATCGACGATCCAGGAGATACTACATTCCTCGAGCAAGAACTTGTTGACAAACTTGACTTTGCTGAGGAGAATGATCGCATCTGGGGTAAGAAGGTTGTTACCGATCCAGGTGATTCAGAAAACTGCTATAAGGGTCAGATTCTTTCTGTACGCAAGTTGCGTGATGAGAATTCAAGCCTTAAGCGTCGTGACCTCAAGCTCGTTCAGGTACGTGATGCCGTTCAGGCAACTGCTACCCAGATTCTTCAGGGTATCACGCGTGCTGCCCTCGGTACGAAGAGCTTCATGAGTGCTGCTTCCTTCCAGGAGACAACTAAGGTACTTAACGAGGCTGCTCTCCGTGGTAAGAGCGATAATCTTGAGGGTATGAAGGAGAATGTTATCTGTGGTCACCTTATCCCTGCTGGTACTGGTCTTCGTCAGTGGCAGAAACTCGTTGTTGGTTCGCAAGAAGAGCACGAGCGTATGGAGGCTAACAAGAAGAATGTTCTTGACTTCGCTAAGCAAGAGGCAGAGGCTACACAGGAATAATCCTAAGCCTCTCATACATAAGAGTAAAAGGGATTTGCAATAACTTTGCAAGTCCCTTTTTGTATATTGCTTTAGCTGTCTAAGTTCATTATTTATTAGGATGAAAGATGAAGGTGTAAAGGTGATAAGTGAAGTGAGTAGAATTATGCTTTAATTCTATTTAGTTCCTTCTATTTTATAGTAAGTGAACTGTAGTATCTTTTTTTATAGCGATGACTAATTTTTCTCGTGGCAGGAATATCAATACCCCTTATGTAGCACTTCTTTATTTTCAACTAGGGGAAACGAAGAATCATCTTAAGTAAAGGGAAACAAGTTAAGCTTATAAAAAGAGGAGTTGTATGTTTTTGAACGGTTAGATAAGTGGTTCATAAGGAAAGATACTTAGAAACAGAGGTTTTGTGTGTTTTTTAGTAGATTTTTACATATTTTTTTGCCACGAGGTATATTATTTTGTATTTTTGCATGTGTTACTTATGGCTTGGGCTATTAATGTAAATAGATGACGACAGTTAATCTACAAACCAATTTATGACATGTGAATAATTTAATTTAAAATATAACTATTATGCTCCGATTAATCTATTTCGTTTTATTATGTCTAATGGCTTTGAATGTTGAAGCACAAGGCTTAAGACTCCCTACTAAACGGCAACATTCTAAAGCATCTTCTGTAAGAGTAACAGTGAAGAAGCCTGCACCACAGCGTAAAGTCGTTGTGAATAGACCACGTGTTGTTAAGCCACGTTCGGTGCAACCTCGTCCGTCTAGACCAGTTAGCGACTATGACGTATATGTATATGATGATTGTCCTACTGCAAAGAAGAAAGCAAAATCTAAGAGCCGTAATTCGTGCGAGGACTCTGATTGTGAAGAGTCTGAATACGATAGTTCGGATGATATGTCGTCAGAAGATGCTGATAAAATTTATACGATTGCAGAACAAATGCCTTCGTTTAAGGGGAATGTGAATGCTTGGTTGGCTAGTCATTTACAATATCCAGCAGTGGCAGCAGAGAATGGTATTCAAGGGCGTGTTATAGTGAAGTTCGTGGTAACTGCTGGAGGCTATGTTAGTCAGGCACAAATCGTAAGAGGAGTTGACCCGTCGCTTGATCTTGAAGCGTTGCGCGTTGTGAATAGTATGCCAATATGGAATCCAGGAATGAATCATGGAAAGCCTGCTAATGTCTGGTTTACTCTTCCTATTACTTTTAAACTACAATAATTATCAATGTCACATACTTAAAACCTTATCATAATGAGAAAATACCTATTACTAAGTTTCGTGTTCGCCCTTATCTCCTTGTTGTCATCTTGTCAGAAAGAGGAAAGTGTAGCAGAGTATATACCTTTCAGATCAGAAAAGGATGGTAAATGGGGATTTATTAATTTAGATGGAGATGTACTATTAGAAGATGAATTTAAGAGCGAGCCAACCATCGTGTCGAATGACCGATTCTTTGTTAAGAATAAAGCAGGGTATTGGGAGATGTACACCGCTGATAAGAAAGCAAGACAAATAGGTAAGGAGTATGTGCAAGCAGGAGCTTTTATAGAGGATGTTGCCCCTGTCGTTGAGAAAGGTAAAGCTATTGACTTTATTGATAAGAACGGTAAAGTAAGGTTTACATTGGGTAATGTAGATGGCGTAGCTATTACCTCATGTAGAAACTTTACTGATGGACTTGCTGTGTTTAAGTGTGGCGGCTATTATGGAGCAATTGACGCATCAGGTAATGTAGTTATAAAGCCAGACTATCTTGTACTGGAATCAGCTAAGGATGGTAAGTTCATAGGAGTTCACAACAAATATAAGGGAGTAAAAGATAGATCTAAGGTTAAAATAACCGTGTTGGATACGTCTGGTAAGGTTCTTTCTGAGTTCCCCTTAGCAAAGATTTCCGATGGTGTTGATTATTTCTGTGATGATGTCTTGGCTGTAGCAAAGGAGGGCACCGATGGTAATAATTATTGGGGACTTATCAATGAGAAAGGGGAGTGGATTCTTCATGCCTCCCATAAGATACGATCTATTAAAGGAATGAGGAATGGTAAGTTCATCTTTAGTGATGGTGAACAATGTGGCTTGATGGACTTTAATGGTGAAGTTCTGATACGTCCAAAGTATTCAAATATTAAGTTTACGGGAGCTAACCAGCTCTTTGTTCTTGATGACCATACTGATCCGCAATGGAAACTCATTACCGAGGAGGAGGATGTTGTTTCTCCTAATGAGTTTGATGATGTTTATCCTTTGTCAGGTGATAAATATTTTGTTAAAGATGATGGTGATAGTTGGATTATTATAGATGATAAGGGTAAAGAAGTTAAGACGAAAGATGATATTTATGAGTTCAGCTATAATCAGGGAGACACAGAGTTTGAAAGTCAGTACTTAGATCTTACGTCATTCATTAACCAATTACATATAAAGAAGGATGGGCTCTTGGGGCTTAACCTAACCATGGAAGTAGCAGATGTCATAAAGTCGTTTAGTTTCCTAGATAAGCAGTATGGAGAAGGAGATTTTAGCAACAATGCTTCATCGTATCGATATTCTAATGATATTAGTGTTGACTTGAACTTCAACAATGTGAAGTTTCAGATAGCTGCTTTGTTTGATGATAATGTTGCTGATTACACTTTCTCATCAGGCTTTAGTAATATTAGTCCTAATCAAATATCTGTTACCTTCTACAATGAAAAGCAATTAAAAGGACATTTGTCGCAGCTTACGAGAAGTTTAAAGGCGAAGCTGAAGAAGGTTGGTACGATTGTCAAGGAGACAGAGTATGCGTTGATAGTCGCTAGTGGCAATGCTTATTATTTTGTGGGTAGCGATGGTGATAAGGTTTATTTGAATTATGGCAATTTTGATGTTAATGCCATTAACCTTAATATGTTTACGGGTAGTGATGATGCTGTTACGACCACAAGTGACTCATATGCTGATGATACGGAGTACGCTGATAGTGTTTGTCTAGATTCTGCCATAGCCTATTAGTCGATTCGTTGTTCTGTACAGACCTTTGATAAGTTCTGTAAAACTATTGCGTTAAGATTTGGGTAAGTGCAATGAAAGTATTACCTTTGCATAAGCTAGACCCTACGAGGCATATAAGTTGTAGATAATGCTTAACCTTGTTCGGTTTATTCAAGCAATACAAACGAATTATTTATCTAAATCTTTTAAGTAAAATGGACAATAACAATCAGAATCAAGAGGGACAGCAGTTGCAGATTGATCTCTCACCAGAAATCGCTAATGGTGTTTATACAAACTTCCAGATAATCTCTCACTCTAGTTCAGAGTTTGTGCTCGACTTTGCTACACTTCTTCCAGGTGTTCCAAAGGCAACAGTGACAAGCCGTGTTATTATTGCACCTGAGCACGCATTGCGTCTTCTTGCAGCTTTGCAGGATAATGTCGTTCGTTATGAGAAAGAGTTTGGTAAGATTGACCGTCATGAGCCAGAGCAGGAGCCACGTACGATAGCTCCATTCGGTCCTGGTAAGGTTGATGCATAAACAGTCTTTTAAGGAGATACAACAAAGCCGTCCAAGGATTTGGGCGGCTTTGTTGTTTTTGATAATCTCGAGAGATATAGAATGAGCAGTTATCAAATTACTTGTATATATAGCAATCGTAGGGAATCTGTTCGTTGACTATTTGGATTTAACCTCGAAAAGCAAATTTATAAATAAAGATACCAACAAGAGGTGTGAAAGCAAGGCTTAGTCCTATAAATATGAAGCACGATAGCCAGCCCCAATCTCTCCACTTGATGACAAAGGGCATAAGTATAAGTGTAATGATGAATTCTATAAATGTCCACATAATAAGAATTATTTTTGAAAGACAAAGATAAATAAAAGCAATGTAATTACAAAGTGATTATATCTTATTTTTATTCAATCGTGTTTGATTGGGTGTTCTAAAACGGAGAACACACCTTGTTGGTAATCCTATTATGAAGTTATGGAAAAGACAACGGACGCACAAATAGTGCGTCCGTTATAGACAATATAGTTTAATGAAATGCTTTATAGTCCTTGGCTTTGTAATTCTTTCTCAGGCATTGGAAGCCATTTGATTTTACGGCTTGCCCAAGTTGTTGCAGCAGAACCTTGCTCCAATCCACGACGGATATCTGCTGTGCGTTCACCACGGAAAGCAAGGAAGATACGACGTAACTCGGCTATTTGTGCAAGGGTAGGGATAGTTGACAATTGACTGGCTGTGTCATATTTGCCAATAACCTTATTAACCTCTGTCATTGCATCACCAGTCATAACACCTCTTACAATGAGTTCAGCCTTGATAAGATGGATGTCATCATCGTTTGAGAGTATCATAGAACCCTTTCTTGTTAGTGCTGACGCATAAATATTATAGCGATTAGGGTTCTTCTTATCTACACTTGCATGGGCTAATGGTAGGGCTTTCTTTTCAGCATCTGTAGTTCTTGCTGCTTCTAATGAAGGGCTTACCTGTACATCACGGCTATTTGGACCGATAGCACTGTAAAGTGGATTGTCTCCACCATCGTTGTTATAGATTACCTCTACAGTCTCACCATCCTTCAATGCACCCTCTACGAAAGTCTTAGCGTCTGCGTATTGTCCACGATGCATAGCTAATTTTAGTTCGTAAGTTTTTACTTGTCGGATAGCTGCGTCTTGGTCAAAGCCCTTGAAGGACTTTAGTGCATCAGACTTTGCAGCTTTCTCTGCAGCTTCATATTGCTCCTTAGCTTTGTTTAGTAATGTCTCGTGCGAAACAACAGCCTTATTCAGGATAACAGAACCTCCTTCTGCTGCAGGGGTCGTGGAGAAAGACTCTGCAAGTAATTGAAGGGCATAGCCAGCATGGAGATGTCCTACATAATTGCCATATTCTTTTGCTATCTCGGTTTGCTCTGCATTCGTCCCTGTTATTTGTCCTGCTATCTCTGTTAGTTCAATACTGCGTGCATAATAGTTATGGATTTTATTCCAGAGATCATTCTGAGTTCCAGAAGTTGGGGTGAGATTGTCTGTTGCTATCTGACGATATAGGAGTGCATTAGGAATCGTTCCTTCGGTCAATTCGTCAACGGTTGTACCCAAAGCGAGGAAGGCTGCAGCAGAGGCATCACCTTGAAGCGTCTTTACATAGGCTACCAACGGACCATCAGTAATACTATTGCTTTGAACATTAGCAACCATTGCCGATTTATTCAGTTGGTCTCTTGTAAGTGTATTACTTGGCGTCTCCGCATTTTCTACCCATGAATCACAGCTTGTGAATAGTACAGAAAGGGCGAGAATAGCATATATTGATTTTTTCATTTTATCGTCTTCTTTTATAATGTGAAACTTAATGTTGCTGTGTAAGTGCGTGGATGTGGAGTATTGGTGATGTCACGTGATAGACTTCCAATACCTCTCTGCTTACGATTCCCGCCGTTGCCTTCTACTTGTGGGTCAGCACCAGAGTAGTTGGTAAGGACAAATACATTTTGTATTGCGAAAGAGAAACGCATTCCATTCACCACGTTGCGTGTCCACTTGCGAGAGAGTGATGATAGATCATAACCTAAGTAGAGGGTTGACAAGCGCAAGAAGTTAGCTTTCTCAATGTAGTTAGCTCTGAATCGTGCGCTGTGAGCGAGTTCTTCTGCAATCTGGTTATATTCTGCAGTACCAACAGTTGCATTAGCAAGAGCCTGCAACTGGTCGTTACGCTTCTTCAAGTTGTCGCCCAAACCAGATACATTATAGAAGCTTTGATTATAGACAGATGCACCCAAAGCATAATTCCACTTTGTACCGAAGGTGAAGTGGCTGAAGAGTTTTAGGTCGAAACCAAACGAACCATTGACAGATGGGAATGGCTTACCAAGATACTGGTAGTCATTACTCTCTATTGCACCTACTTTCTGGTTATATGTTCCGTCTGCATTGAAGGCTGGCTTCTCAACAGTGTGATAATAGAAAGCATAGACAGGTTGCCCCACTTTTACAACGTTAGGATAGTTATTGATATCCTTTCCGCCAGTATCAGTCACTTTGTTTGCCTGATAATTAAGGTTTGCATACACGTCAAGAGAATGGCGGTTAGCCTGTTTCCAGAGGTTACCATTATAACTGAACTCAATGCCATGACCCTTGATGCGTCCTACGTTACGTGGAACGCTTCCAATCCAACCATCGCTTGAAAGGAGGTCGTCGTAGATGATGGCATCAGTAGTGTACTGTGCATATAGCGTAAGTGCTAATGTATGTCTGTTACGGATAGTCCAATCTGTACCCAATTCAATCTCTCGCATACGCTCTGGCTTGATATCAGGGTTGCCTTTGTACTGAGGTTTAACAATTGGGCCATAAGCACTGATTCCGTCCATGACGTAAGATGTGCGGGCATCTGTAGGGTAGGGAAGGCGTCCACTCTCACCATAGGCAATGCGGAACTTCTGATTCTTGAGGTTGTATGATGCACTCAAAGAGGGATAATAGATACTTGCCACATTGCTACCGATAAGATTAGATGCATCACGTCTTAGTCCGGCATTGATAAACAAGCGGTTATCATAGTTGAGGAAAGCCTCACCATAGAGACCCCATGTGCGTTGTTCGAAGCTTGACTCTGTTACTGTACGTTCCGTTGCTGCTGAGATATTGTCGATATCACTTCTAAAGCGAGAAGCAGAAATACTATTCAATGTTTCGTACTGGCGTGCAATCTGTGAGAGAAGGGTCGCTGTAAGGTCCCATTTGTCTGCAAGATGAAACTTACGAGTAGCTTTTATGTCCCAGTTAAAGTTAGAGTTTCTACGGTTGCTTATATTTTTTGCACCCTCAGCATTATTTCCTAACTTATAACCGAAAGGTAGACGATAGATTCCTTCTGTATGGTTTACGTCTGCGCCAATGATAGTCTCAATCTTTACGTCTGCTGGAAGCATATAGCTAAGACGAAGGTTACCGATGAAACGATCGTTGCCATAGGTCCAACTCTGTGCTCGCCACGTACTCTCGTCGACATATGGCCATGGCGTCTGGTTAATCATTAAGTTCCATATCGCATCATATCTACCCATTGCCGTCTGAGGAAGACTGATGTTACCATGTATGTAGGAGGCAGTAGCACCGAGTGAGAAGCGACCAGAGCGAAGGTCATAAGCCATCTTTGCACTATGTCGTTTGTCCTTATTGCCAGGTACGATACCTGCAATGTCATTCATATTGTAAGAGAAGAAGAGGTTCTGATTCCCTTTGAAGGCTTTTGACACAGAGGTGTAGATAGTTTTCTGCCAGCCAGTTTGGAAGAAATTATTGATAGGATCATTATTTACAAACTGATCATATTTTCTTGCCAATGTAGCTGCTCCTAACGACATCTTCACTTGTATGTCAGCCTTTCTGTTTTCTGGATTGTTATTTTTACCTCTTTTGGTTGTGATAACAATAACGCCATTGGCAGCCTCTGCTCCATAGCTGGCTGCGGCAGAAGGACCTTTTATGACATCGATAGTTGCAATGTCATCAATGGTCAAGTCATTGAGTGCACTGAGTGCATCTTGTGAACTATTGATGTCAGAGATATGTGAGCTATTGTATTTCACACCATCAACATAGATGATTGGGTCACGCTCCATACTCATTGTAGCACCGCTACGCATGTTAAAACGGATTGGCATACCAACTTTACCATTGCTTTGGTACATCTGTACACCACCAATCTTACCATCAAGCATATCGCTGAGAGAATTTGTATGCGCATTCTTACTCAGATTATCAATGTCGATATGGTCAACCTTGCTTCCAAGTGCTTTCTGGCTACGTGCACTGGAGATACTGGCTGTAACCTGTACCTCCTGAAGGTCGATACCAGGAATAAGACTAATAGTAGGCTGTCCTTTTAGTGCTTGTGCCTTTATGTCCTGTTCCTTGAAACCAATATAGCTGATGTGCAGTGTCTGGTCATCATTTGTGTTCAGTGAGAAGTAACCGTCTTCGTTGGTTACTGCTTCTACACCTTTATTTCCTTTGACCACAGCACCTATAATAGGCTCTCCTGTATCTTGGTTAATAACTCGTGCCTTGTAGGTTGTTTGCGCACTTAAATTGATGGCAGAGGCTACCGATAGCATGGCAATACCTCTCTTAATGTTTTGTACCATGAAATGTTTCTGTTGTTATCCTCCTAAGGAGTAATATTAAGTAATGACTACATTATATAAGGTGTAGCCGAATTTGGTGGCGCAAAGATACCTCTTAAATAATGATACTACAATACCTAAAAAGTGTGATTTTCTTTGGCAAGTAGTATAGTTGCACTCATAAATATGTTGATTCAGTATGAAGTAAGATGGGAATCTTCTGATATAAGGAGTCTCCTTCTAATTATCAAGACTTCAGTAGGTTGTCTTTTTTCTAAGTATAGCTGCTTAGCACATGTGGTGTTGTTCGTAAACACCATTGGTGCTGATGCTTCGCACCATATGTGCGCAGCCTGCTAAACACTCTTCAATGGGTTACTAAAAAGTGGTAACATTGGTGTTAAGTTGAGGTTGTGTTAGTTTAATTCAATAAAGAAGATTCTCGATGAGATAAGAACTTCTTTTTATGCAGTGTGAAGTGTCTGATTTATAAGCTGTTTGTTGTTTATGGAAAGATTTATGTTCTATGTCGGGTTGCTGTTATTGTTATCGTTCTATGGCTGTTGAAAAATCAGATATATTTTACAGTCGGTATTACATAATTTAGTTCCTTTGAATGTATTTTCATTCAAAAATTATAGAAAATGGACTTTGTTAGTAGCGATCTTTAGCCCCAAAATCATGCGAATGAGTGGTTTTGAACTGTTAAATAATAAGTAAAAAGTTATTTATTGTTAACGAATAGTGTTTGGCAGATTATTCTTTTTCTTATTATTAGGTCGTTTAACAGATTATTCGTACCTTTGCAACCCGAAACAACAGAGTGAATTATATCGTTTTTAGCGTGTCTCACTTGTGTTTGTAATGGTTTGAAAATAAACAAAATAAATATATAACAATAAAAAGTAAAATTATGCCTACTATTTCACAATTAGTAAGAAAAGGCAGAAAGGACATCGTAGACAAGAGCAAGTCTCCGGCTTTGGACAACTGTCCACAGCGTCGTGGTGTATGTGTTCGTGTTTACACAACAACTCCTAAGAAGCCTAATTCGGCAATGCGTAAGGTTGCCCGTGTTCGTTTGACCAACCAGAAGGAAGTGAACTCTTATATCCCAGGAGAGGGTCACAACTTGCAGGAGCACAGTATTGTTCTCGTTCGTGGTGGTCGTGTTAAGGACCTTCCTGGTGTACGTTATCACATCGTTCGTGGTACTCTTGATACCGCTGGTGTTGCCAATCGTACACAGCGTCGTTCTAAGTATGGTGCTAAGCGTCCAAAGGCAGCTAAGAAGTAATATTCAAGTTGCCTAAAGGCAGCTAAGAAACTTCAAACCATAAAGCCGAGGTGCAACGGCCGGTGATGGTCGATGCTCCGAGGCCCTTTAAAAAGAAGCAACTAAAAACAAACAGTTTTGCTGGAGATTTGTAATCACAAAGGTTGAGTAAATGCCCAAGAGAGGGCGTTGAAGAACGAAAGACGACAGCCTCCGCAGACTTAAAGTTTAAAATAAAAATGAGAAAAGCAAAACCAAAGAAGCGTGTAGTCCTTCCAGATCCAAAGTTTAATGATCAGAAGGTGTCAAAGTTCGTAAATCACTTGATGTATGATGGTAAGAAGAATACCTCATACGAAATTTTCTATGCAGCCCTCGATATCGTAGGCGGTAAGATGAAGGATGAAGAGAAGTCTCCACTTGAGGTGTGGAAGCAGGCTCTCGATAACATCACTCCACAGGTAGAGGTAAAGAGCCGTCGTATTGGTGGTGCTACTTTCCAGGTACCAACAGAGATTCGCCCAGATCGTAAGGAGAGTGTTTCAATGAAGAATATGATTGCCTTTGCACGTAAGCGTGGTGGTAAGAGCATGGCTGATAAGCTTGCTTCTGAGATCATGGATGCTTTCAATAACCAGGGTGGTGCTTACAAGCGTAAGGAAGATATGCACCGTATGGCTGAGGCTAACCGTGCGTTTGCTCACTTCAGATTCTAATCAAGTTATTATAATAAGGTAAAAGAAATGGCAAGTCACGATTTACATTTGACTCGTAATATCGGTATTATGGCACACATCGATGCCGGTAAGACGACAACATCTGAACGTATTCTTTTTTATACAGGTAAGACTCACAAGATTGGTGAGGTACATGATGGTGCTGCAACCATGGATTGGATGGCACAGGAGCAGGAGCGTGGTATCACAATTACATCTGCTGCTACAACATGTAACTGGAACTATCTCGGCAAGTCTTATAAGATTAACTTGATTGATACTCCGGGACACGTTGACTTTACTGCTGAGGTAGAGCGTTCGCTTCGTGTTCTTGATGGTGCAGTTGCTACTTATTCTGCAGCTGATGGTGTACAACCACAGTCTGAGACTGTATGGCGCCAGGCTGATAAGTACAATGTTCCACGTATTGGTTATGTAAACAAGATGGACCGCTCTGGTGCTGACTTCTATGAGACAGTACAGCAGATGAAGGATATTCTTGGTGCTAATCCTATTGCTATTCAGATTCCTATTGGTGCAGAAGAGAACTTCAAGGGTGTTGTAGACCTTATCAAGATGAAGGCTATCTTGTGGCACGATGAGACTATGGGTGCTGAATACGATATTGAGGAAATTCCTGCTGATCTCGCTGATGAAGCTGCTGAGTGGCGTGAGAAGTTGCTCGAGGGTGCAGCTAACTACGATGATGAGTTGATGGAGATGTATCTTGAAGGTCAGGATATTCCAGAGGATAAGCTGATTGCTGCAATCCGTAAGGGTTGTATCGCTATGGAGTGCTGTCCAATGCTTCTCGGTTCTTCTTACAAGAATAAGGGTGTACAGCCACTTCTTGACTACGTTTGTGCTTTCTTGCCTTCTCCATTGGATACACCAGCTATCGTTGGTATTAATCCAGATACAGAGGAGGAAGAGGATCGTAAGCCAAGTGAGAGCGAGCCTACATCTGCTTTGGCATTTAAGATTGCTACTGACCCATTCATGGGCCGTTTGGTATTCTTCCGTGTCTACTCAGGTAAGGTTGTTGCTGGTTCTTACGTATTCAATACACGTTCTGGCAAGAAGGAGCGTATCAGCCGTCTGTTCCAGATGAACTCTAATAAGGAAATTCCTATGGAGTCAATCGATGCAGGTGATATTGGTGCTGGTGTAGGTTTCAAGGATATTCGTACTGGTGATACTCTCTGTGATGAGAATGCACCAATCATCCTCGAGTCTATTACCTTCCCTGACACTGTGATTTCTATCGCAGTTGAGCCAAAGAGCCAGGCTGACGTTGCTAAGCTTGATAACGGTCTTTCTAAGCTTGCTGAGGAGGATCCAACATTCACCGTTCGTACTGATGAGCAGAGTGGTCAGACCATTATCTCTGGTATGGGTGAGCTTCACCTCGATATTATTATCGACCGTTTGAAGCGTGAGTTCAAGGTAGAGTGTAACCAGGGTAAGCCACAGGTTAACTACAAGGAGGCTATTACTAAGGCAGCTCAGAGCCGTGAGACTTATAAGAAGCAGTCTGGTGGTCGTGGTAAGTTCGCTTGTATCGACGTAACTATCGAGCCAAAGGACGAGGATTACGAGGAGGGCGACTTGCAGTTTGTAAACGTTGTTAAGGGTGGTAACGTACCTAAGGAGTTCATTCCTGCAGTAGAGAAGGGCTTCAAGGATTGTCTTGGCAACGGTGTACTCGGTGGCTTCCCAATGACTGGTCTTAAGGTTACTTTGACTGATGGTTCTTTCCACCCAGTTGACTCTGACCAGTTGTCATTCGAGCTCGTAGCTCACCAGGCATTCAAGGTTCTCTGTCCTAAGGCAGGTCCTGTTCTTATGGAGCCTATCATGAAGGTAGAGGTTGTTACTCCAGAGGAGAACATGGGTGATGTTATCGGTGACTTGAACAAGCGTCGTGGCCTTGTACAGGGTATGGATGAGGCTCGTAGCGGTGCTCGTATCGTTAAGGCTATGGTACCATTGTCAGAGATGTTCGGTTATGTAACAGCTCTTCGTACTATTACTTCTGGTCGTGCTACTTCTTCTATGGAGTATGATCACCACTCACCAGTATCAAGCACTCTCGCTAAGGAGATTCTTGATGAGTTGAAGGGTAATTCAGACCTTGTTAAGTAAATAATGTAAGGTTCTGCTCTCTCATAGCGAATGACTCTTATGAGAGAGCTACCTTTCTCTATATTCAATAATAAATAAAAAGTAAAACATGAGTCAGAAGATTCGTATTAAGCTGAAGTCTTACGACCACCAGTTGGTTGACAAGTCAGCAGAGAAGATTGTGAAGGCTGTTAAGGCTACTGGCGCTATCGTTAGCGGTCCTATTCCATTGCCAACACACAAGCGTATTTACACTGTAAACCGCTCTACATTCGTTAACAAGAAGTCACGTGAGCAGTTCCAGCTCTCAGATTTCAAGCGTCTCATCGATATTTACAGCTCTACAGCAAAGACTGTTGACGCTTTGATGAAGCTTGAGTTGCCTTCAGGTGTAGAGGTTGAAATCAAGGTGTAGTCATCTGTTGACAAATAAGAAACAAATTAATACAAAAAGCATTTACATTCATTTTAAAATCATTAATTGAAATGCCAGGATTATTAGGAAAGAAAATCGGAATGACATCCGTTTTCAGTGCCGACGGTAAGAATGTACCGTGCACTGTTATCGAAGCTGGTCCTTGTGTTGTAACCCAGGTTAAAACCGTTGAAAAGGATGGTTACAAGGCTGTTCAGTTAGGTTTCGGCGAGGCTAAGGAGAAGAGAACTTCTAAGCCACAGCAGGGACACTTTAAGAAAGCCGGCACAACACCAAAGAAGCACTTGGCCGAGTTCAAGTTTGACGAGGAGTATAACCTCGGTGACACTGTTACTGTTGAATTGTTCAGCAATGATAAGTTCGTAGACGTTGTAGGTACATCTAAGGGTAAAGGTTTCCAGGGTGTTGTTAAGCGTCACGGATTCGGTGGTGTAGGTCAGTCTACTCACGGTCAGGATGACCGTGCACGTAAGCCGGGTTCTATTGGTGCTTGTTCTTACCCAGCTAAGGTCTTCAAGGGCATGCGCATGGGCGGCCAGATGGGAGGCGACAGAGTAACTACTCAGAACCTTCAGGTGTTAAAGGTTATTCCAGAGCACAATCTTATCCTTGTTAAGGGTAGTGTTGCTGGATGTAATGGTTCAACCGTAATAATTAAGAAGTAATGGATATTAACGTATTAGATATCAAAGGTCAGGAGACCGGCCGTAAGGTAACTCTTAACGAGAATATCTTCGGAATTGAGCCTAACGATCACGTCCTCTATCTCGCAGTTAAGCAGTATCTCGCTGATCAGCGTCAGGGTACAGCTAAGTCAAAGGAAAGAAGTGAGCACGCTGGTTCTACTCGTAAGTTGGGTCGTCAGAAGGGCGGCGGCGGTGCTCGTCGTGGTGATATCAATTCTCCAGTCCTCGTTGGTGGTGGTCGTGTATTCGGTCCTAAGCCACGTGATTACAGCTTCAAGCTGAATAAGAAGGTAAAGGTTCTTGCTCGTAAGTCAGCATTGGCTTATAAGGCACAGGATAATGCTATCGTTGTTGTTGAAGATTTCAATCTTGATGCTCCAAAGACCAAAGATTTTGTAAATATTGCAAAAAATCTTAAAGTTGATAGCAAGAAAGTTCTTCTTGTTTTGCCAGAAGTAGAGAAAAACGTATATTTGTCGGCTCGTAATCTACAGAAAGCTGAGGTTATGACAGCTGCTCAGGTAAATTCATACAAAGTTTTGAATGCTGACGTAGTTGTTATCACAGAGAACTCTCTGAAGGTTATCGACGAAATCTTAACCAAGTAATTATTAGGAGACAAGAAGAATTATGGGATTTATCATTAAACCAGTGGTCACTGAGAAGATGACCAAGTTGACTGACAAGTCTTCTGAGGATAAGGTTGTAAAGCACAAGGGTGAGAAGAGAACTATTTTGGCTCAGCCAAAGTATGGTTTCATCGTTAAGCCTGAGGCCAACAAGCTTGAGATTAAGAAAGAAGTTGAGGCTTTGTACAACGTTACAGTAGTAGATGTGAATACGATTCGTTACGCAGGTAAGCGTCAGGCACGTTATACCAAGGCGGGTCTCGTTAAGGGACAGAAGAACGCATTCAAGAAGGCTATCGTCACTTTGAAGAATGGCGATTCAATCGATTTTTACAGCAATATTTAAATAAAAAATGGCAGTACGTAAATTAAACCCGGTTACTCCGGGACAAAGACACAAGGTTATTGGCACGTTCGAGGATATTACTGCATCCGTGCCAGAGAAGTCTCTCGTTTACGGTAAACGTTCTACCGGTGGTCGAAACAACACCGGTAAGATGACTGTTCGCTACATGGGCGGTGGTCACAAGAAGAAGTATCGTCTTATCGACTTCAAGCGAGAGAAAGATGGTGTTCCAGCTGTAGTGAAGACAATCGAGTATGATCCTAACAGATCAGCTCGCATTGCGCTGTTATACTATGCTGATGGTGAAAAACGTTACATTATTGCTCCTAACGGACTGCAGGTTGGTGCAACACTGATGTCTGGTGCTGAGGCAGCACCTGAGGTTGGTAACGCACTTCCTTTGGCTAACATTCCTGTTGGTACTGTAATTCATAACATTGAGTTACGTCCAGGGCAGGGTGCATTGCTCGTTCGTTCGGCTGGTAACTTTGCTCAGCTTACTTCTCGTGAAGGCAGTTATTGTGTTATTAAGCTCCCTTCTGGTGAAACACGCCAGATTTTGTCAGCTTGTAAGGCAACTGTAGGTAGTGTAGGTAACTCTGACCACGCTCTTGAGCAGTCTGGTAAGGCTGGTCGTTCTCGCTGGTTGGGACGTCGTCCTCACAACCGTGGTGTTGTTATGAACCCTGTTGATCACCCAATGGGTGGTGGTGAAGGTCGCCAGTCTGGTGGTCACCCACGTTCACGTAAGGGCTTGTACGCTAAGGGTCTTAAGACTCGTGCACCTAAGAAGCTTTCAAACAAGTACATTATTGAGAGAGCTAACAAGAAGTAAACAAAGTAATTAAGAGTAAATTATGAGTCGTTCATTAAAAAAAGGTCCATACATCAACGTATCACTCGAGAAGAAGATTCTTGCTATGAATGAGAGTGGTAAGCAGAATGTAGTTAAGACATGGGCCAGAGCATCAATGATTTCCCCTGATTTTGTGGGTCACACTGTTGCAGTTCATAACGGAAATAAATTTATCCCTGTTTACATTACTGAGAATATGGTAGGTCACAAGCTCGGAGAGTTCAGCCCTACACGCCGTTTCGGTGGTCACTCTGGTAATAATAAGAGGTAAGCAGGTCATAATCCATTTAGAAAATAGAAAAATATAATGGGAGCAA
>CAUTPS010000024.1:0-34862 GCA_963540415.1 uncultured Prevotella sp. | reverse complement strand
TATATTTCCTTGCTCTACGTATTACCTTATTAAATAGCAAACATCTTTGCAGAAGTATTTATTTGTAAAAGGTTTCTTACCTTTATAATAATGGACTCAAGAGCCTTACCATTGATTCCCACAATCGTTGTAGGAAGGAACGATGCGTAAGGTTTCGTACATCTTCAAGCGCAACACACTCTTCTTGGTCTTTTAAGAAAATATCCTTTACTTCTAATGCTATTTTCTTGTCATAGAAGAAAGCATTTGCCTCAAAGTTATTCTCAAAGCTACGGAAGTCAACATTAGTCGAACCAATCGTTGCTATACTATCATCGGCAACAAGAAGTTTTGAATGATTAAAACCAGCCTTATATAAATAAACTTTTACTCCCGCTTTTACCGTTGCTAAAACATAAGTGCGTGAAGCCCATTCCACAATCTTTGTGTCTGTCTCGTATGGAATCATGAGTCTTACATCAACTCCCGACAAGGCTGCAGTACGCATAGCAAAGAGAATTGGGTCGGTAGGAAGGAAGTAAGGTGTTTCCATATAGACATATTGCTTTGCACTGGTAAGTACCCTTACGTAACCTTGCTCAATCTCAGGCCATAAACTTGTTGGACTACTGGTAACAATCTGAATAAGGCTATCATTCTCAGCAACCTTGCTGACAGGATAATAAACGTGATCGGTTATCAACTCACGACTCACAAAGAACCAATCTACCAGAAAGGCACGTTGCAATCCATATACCGCAGCACCCGTTATCTTAACATGCGTATCACGCCAAGATAGTTTCTTTATACCCTTCACATAACGATTGGCGATATTCATACCACCGATAAAACCAACTTCGCCATCAATCACACATATCTTTCTATGATTACGATAGTTCACCTTACTGGTAAAGACTGGGAAGCGTACAGGCATAAAGGCATATACTTCTATTCCCTCAGCACGCATACGTTCAAAGAAACGATTCTTTGTTTTCCAAGAACCTACATCATCATAGATGACACGTACTTCAACTCCTTGTCGTGCTTTATCAATCAAAGCATCAGCAACAATCTGTCCCAAGGAATCACTGGCAATAATAAAAGTATCTAAATGAATATGGTGTTCAGCCTTACCAATCTCCATTAACAAAGAAGGAAAAAACTCGTATCCAGAAGTATAAATCTCTGTCTCGTTATTCTTAAATGGTAAGACCCAGTTCTGATTCATGAAGAGTTTGATGAGTTCTCGGTACTCATTAGGCAGATGAAGACGCTTTTGTTCAACAAACTCCAACATAGAATGCTTGGTCAGCTGGTCCATACTATACTGCCATATCTTACGTTCTTTACGTGTAGTCTGACCGAAGAAGAAGTAAAGAATGATACCTAACATTGGGATAAACGTTAGCACCAACATCCATGCCATTGTCTTGGCTGGCTGTCGGTTATCCATCAATACGCGTACCATCACCATAATGATGACAACAACGTAGACTGCTAAGAATGCCCAATGAACATAAATCATCTATATTCTCCTTTCCATTAACTCTTTGAATCGTCTGTTCCGCCAGTCTTATCCTTCTCTCGTAACTGCTGAATATATGCCAACTCGTCTAATGCAAAGTCACCTGACTCAGGGTCATCTATCATCTGACGAAGCATTTCTTCCGCCTCATCAAACCTATGCAACTCTACCAAGACATAAGCCTTTCGCCGGTAAAGGAACTGTAGAAAAGGGTGCACCGATTGTTCGACTTCGCCTTCTTCATCTTCAACAATAGAATTATGTAAGTCTTTCAAGATTCCGTCTATGGTCATCAGCGAACGATAATCACCCAAATAAATCATACAGTTAACATACTCCTCAGCATAAAGAGTACGATTAACTCCTGTTACAAACGTAAGGTAGTAATAAGCCCTATCATACTGTTGCAACTCATTATAGCAGAAGCCTAACATATAGCAGACCTCTAAGAAGAGGTTCCGTTCTTCTAAACTCTTTTTATCTATATTAGAATTCAAAAGGCGGTAAGCGTTCTCCAAACAAGAAATCGCTTCATAGTAACGCTTCTGACGATAAAGAGTCCGACTACGATAAACAAAGCGAGCAGCATCCACACTCTCCACATTGGCAATCAATCGTTGCTCTTCGGTTAGTTGGTTCTCCTCACCATTAGCTACCTTACTCTTAGCCTCCTTCCACATATAAACGAACTCATCCTGCAACTGCTTTGTTGAGCGAAGGTCGTATGCCAACAAGACAGAGTGCGACTGCACCTGTACTTCCTTCGAATGAAGGGGCCTACCAATCCCTGATGGCAATGGTAACAATGTAGCAACCACCTGATAATAAAGCACATCTTCACAACCATCAGCCTGCTGAATACTAAAAGTCATACGACGACGAGTTGTCGGATGAGCTGGAAGGAAGAATACAAGGTCGAGCATAGCTTTCTGTCGAACAAACGCTCCATTTGCAATCAGAGTGTCGGACAGATTATAGGATGCTATAGATTCACGGTCGTTGATAACTGTTACGGCATCTGTTACCACCGTCAACTCAGAGAAGACAACATCCACCAAACCAAAAACCTTATCCATCCACTGCTTCAAAGTTGCAGCTTCCTTATCATTCTGACGCCACTCTGCACCTTTCTTCTGATGTCTTAATTCCTGTTCTCGAAGGAGAAAGAAATCACGCGCAACTTCCTTCTCAGACCATTCCAAATCACTCGTAGCCGAACTTTTTGCTTCCTTCTTCACATCTGTCAGACTTCTAATAAAAGAATTCTGCCATAAAAACATATCGACCATAGCCGAAGAAAGAATATCTTTTGCGCGATCGTCATCTAACAGAAGCGGTGTTAGGATATGCAAATCAATGATATTTGTTTCCTCATTGATACTATAGCTAAACCGTGGACCGGTAGAATTAAGATTAAAGTGATTGCACACATGGCGCACAATATTTATATCTTTCATCTCAGCCTCAGCAAAGAAAAGGTATGACAATTCCACCTGTGGACAATTACCGATAATACGAATACCAAAATGTCCACTCTGAAATGTATAACGAACAAGTGCTGCGTCGCCTTCTTTTCTCCATTCCCCAGTACAGTTGAGTGACTTCAGTGCCTTTGAGACTATCCTTCTATTCTCACTTAAATCAAGGTCTGAGAGACGAAGTGATGGTTTGAATAAGTTTCTTATCATATTCATCATACCAGAATATTACTACCTGTTTTCTTTGCTAATTCATTACGAAGATTCTGTGTCCTCATTATCTCGCTCATAATCTCTTGCATCTCTTGCGAATCTTTCACCTGCAGAAGTCGTTCATTCAATTCTTTCAAATGGGAAGAAACATATTCTAAACGGAAGTCAGCTACAAGATGTATAACACGATCACGCAATGTTTGTTCCGTTTCTTTCACTTGCAGACTCTCTGCGAGTTGGAAACGGTCTACGCTCAATCTCACTGCTACAGATGCGATATTAATATCTGCATGCTGTGTGAAATACTCTTCAGCCTTGAACCCTTCTTCACCACAATGCTCTACAGCCTCCTGCAGTATCTTAGTATAAAGTTCATCTGAGAAACCAAGATTATCGCTAATAAGGTCGTAAGCTATATATTGTGCTACGGTAAGATTGTATATCTGTCCGCTATTCTCATCTTTCGCATCACGGAAGATAATCTTCTCGCCATCCTTGATAACAGCCTGAACGAGCATATCTTCCACTGTTAGTTCTTGATGAACGTCTTCAAGCCCCTCCTCTTTTTGCTCTCCTTGTGCATCTGAGATTCGTTGTCTCTCTCTGTTCAACTGTTCCCGACTGCTATAAATATTACGGTTCATCTGATACATCAAAGTGAGTTCCTTCATATTGGTACGATTTGAACACTCTCTGAGATAAGTATCACGTAGTACTGGGTCTTTAATTACAGAAATACTTTGAACTATCGAGCTAACAGCTTCTGAACGCTTGACAGGGTCTGTAATGCCATCCAAGAGAACATTAATCTTAAAGACAATAAAGTCGGTCTGATTATCTTCAATATATTTTCTGAAATCCTCTGCACTATAACTACGCGCAAACTCATCTGGGTCTTTACCGTCAGGAAGTAACAGCACTTTCACATTCATCCCCTCTGCCAACAGCATATCCGTACCTCGAAGGGCGGCATGCTGACCAGCTTCGTCACCATCATAGAGCAAAACGATATTGGAAGTAAAGCGACGCAAGAGTCGAATCTGATGTACAGACAATGCCGTACCACTATTAGCTACGACGTTCTCAATACCACACTGGTGCATAGAGACCACGTCTGTGTATCCCTCCACCATATAAACAAGGTCGTGCTTGGCAATAGCTTTCTTTGCTTGGAAGATACCATAGAGTTCTCTCTCTTTATGATAGATAACGCTATCGGGAGAATTGACATACTTCTGACTAACCCCCTTCGTCCTTTCATCCAACAAACGACCACCAAAGGCAGTCACCTTACCACTCACACTGAGCCACGGGAACATCACTCGACCATAAAAACGGTCAACCAAATCACCATTATCTCGTCCATAGCTAAGTCCTGTCTTCAACAGATACTCTTTATTATACCCCTCAAGTAAAGCTACATCAGAAAATGCTGGACGACTCGACGGACAGAAACCCAAATGGAACTTCCGAATAATATCATCTCTAAAACCACGACTGCGGAAATATTGCATACCAATAGCAATACCTTCTTCATTCTCATGAAGAAAGCTCTCAAAATATTTTGCAGCTCTTTCATTAATCAAGAACATTGATTCTCGTTCATTCTCCTGCTGTTTTTCCTCATTCGTCAGTTCTCGCTCATGCACCTCAATATGATACTTATTCGCAAGCCACTTCAAGGCTTCAGGATAAGTCATCTGCTCATGCTCCATGATAAACTTCACAGCATTACCCGCCGCACCACACGAAAAGCATTTGTAAACACCTTTCACAGGACTAACGGAAAACGATGGTGTACGGTCATCATGAAAAGGGCACAAACCTTTATAGCTTGTTCCCGTCTTGCGTAAAGAAACGAAATCGCTGACTACCTCAACGATATTCGACGCATTCATAATCCTATCTACAGTCGGTCTATCTATCATTATGCTACAAAGATAACACAAACCAATGAGATAGCAAAGTTAGAACAAGAAAAAAGATAGATACTCCTTACAAGAAAACTTTGCTACAGATAGTTATCACCTGTAGCAAAGTTATTCCAAGACCCAGACACATCACACGTGTCTACAACCTGTATAAATGTTTCTCGTCCTTAACGCTTACTTCCTATCAACGACTATATTGATAACATAGTCAGCAAGATTACCATTTTGATTCACTATCTTATGACAATTCTTTTTATATGACATTTCTTCAACTACAGGACAAGGAACGCCATCTATCTTACACTCTTCAAATGTCATCAAGTTAATTGGGACTCTTTTAGCTCGCCATGATATCGTATGCCTCTTGGTGTCACCAAAAATCTTTGGACTATAAAGAAAAAGGGTGCATTCCTGTGAAGGTTCCACCTCATGCTGGAATATATCTACATGTAAACAGGAGGAAGGAACTCCTGTTCGTAAATTATCTTTCATCCATGAGTCATTCCAAATAGACAACATATTATTTGATGCTGATGTCGAAACATCCATTTGCAAATCACCTTTACCTATTGATGCGAACTGGTTATCTCCAACATACTTTGCAAGCTCTAATGAATCTACAATATTTTCCCCACTCGTGCTTGAGAATCTTACAAAGAGAGGTACATACCCCGGAGGTAACACATCATTATTTTCCGAACTACAAGACGAAAAAAATAATGGGAGCATAGCTAATAAAAATAAAACTCTACTTTTCATAGATTTACAATTTAGTTATTTATAAATAATTTTTATCAAATCACCTTTAATTTATCTTATGCAAAGATAAAAAGAAAAAGAATTCTTGTCAAGACGTACCACATCTTATTAACATAATTTAAATTCAAGCATTCTTTCTTCTATTACTCTATCCTCTCAGAATAAACAACGTAGCCCTATGGAACTGCATAAGGTGGAGAATTACAGATCTTTAAAGTTTATTCCAGTCTTACGTAAAGAAACGAAATCGCTGACTACCTCAACGATATTCGACGCATTCATAATCCTATCTACAGTCGGTCTATCTATCATTATGCTACAAAGATAACACAAACCAATGAGATAGCAAAGTTAGAACAAGAAAAAGATAGATACAGCTTATAAGAGATTTCACAAAGCGTTTTATATTTGATAAATTAGTTACTGATAAAATAGCAATCACACTCTCCTCACACTGACACTTCCACTTCACCAAATTATCTTCATGAATAAAATAACATCTATTTATTACAAAATAGTTTTGTTTTTAGTTGCTGTCACATTTAACATTTCACGTAATTATACTATAAACCAACGAGTTAAGCACCAACGCAAGATGACAGATATGACAGGAAATGTAACTTCAATGTTTTCTTATAGCACTTCGGAAATTCGGGATAAATCTATAATGAAGGTATGATTACACCCAATTAGATAGTTTAAGAATGGGGAGTAAACTACATGATTAATGTAATTAGACGCGATGTCTACCTGTCTTATACAAACAACTTATTCCCTTGCCAGCCGAGATTTGTAAACTATTTCTCCATGACTCAAAGCCATTACATGCTCTTTTGGCTTCTTAAAGACGCCCTTTAAGCCTGCAAAAGATGCCCTTTAAACACCTTGTTAACGCCCTTTTGAAGTGCTATTAAGCACCTTTTATTTTATTACTTGATAACTATCTGATTCTCTGCTGATTGCAAACCTGCTTCATATATGTATTTTTTCTGTTATTTCTTGATGTCTTATCTGGAACTATGTAATGATTTTTCAAATTCTTGCCTGCAGATTTTTGAAGCCTTAAAACGAAAAGGTTTTCAGTGAAAAAGGATGATAATAGCTTTGTTTTGATAACCCTCCGAACTCTCCCTTTCGCAGTGTGACATTTCGTCAGAGACCTAAGTTTAGACAAATCATTGTCACTCCAAAAATATGAAGACAACAATAATTTCTCCAACTCCTACAAAACCATGAATAGAATCGCTCCTAACAAACATAAACACAGTTAAGCGGTTTTTGTGCAACTTTTTTTGTTTATGTTGCAAAAAAACTGTACTTTTGCCCTCAACCAAAGCAATTGAATATTAAATAACACATTATTATATTTATGAGTTTGAAAATTGTAGTACTTGCTAAGCAGGTACCTGACACAAGAAATGTGGGAAAAGATGCCATGACAGCCGAAGGAACGGTCAACCGTGCCGCACTGCCTGCCATCTTTAACCCTGAAGACCTAAATGCTTTGGAGCAGGCTCTGAGACTGAAGGAACAGAACCCAGGCTCTACTGTAGGAATCTTAACCATGGGTCCTCCACGCGCCGGAGAAATCATCCGACAGGGACTCTATCGTGGTGCTGATACTGGCTGGTTGCTTACCGACCGTAAGTTTGCTGGCGCTGACACACTCGCTACTTCTTATGCTTTAGCGATGGCTGTACAGAAAATCGGTGATGTAGACATTATCATCGGTGGACGTCAGGCTATCGATGGTGATACCGCACAGGTTGGACCACAGGTTGCACAGAAGTTAGGACTCAACCAAGTTACATACGCAGAGGAAATCCTGAAGATTGAGGATGGCAAGGCTACTATCCGCCGTCATATCGATGGTGGTGTAGAGACCGTTGTTGCACCATTACCAGTTCTCATCACAGTGAATGGTACTGCAGCTCCTGCACGTCCTTGCAATGCCAAACTCGTGATGAAGTACAAGTATGCTACTTGTCCTATGGAGCGCAAAGGTGATGAGCCTTGGACACAACTCTACGATGAGCGTCCTTATCTCACACTGAACCAGTGGTCAGTTGCCGATGTCAACGGTGATGAAGAACAGTGCGGTTTGAGTGGTTCTCCTACAAAGGTCAAGACGGTACAGAATATTGTCTTCCAAGCTAAGGAGAGCAAGACACTCACCGGTTCAGACGAGGATGTAGAGGGACTCATCAAGGAACTGTTAGGAGAGAAGATTATTGGTTAAAAGCCTCTCCCCCAACCCCTCTCCGAGTAGAGAGGGGCGTAGAATGTTCTGTTAAACATAAGATTGAACATTATGGGGAGGTATCATATAAACATAAGAAAATCCCCCAGCAAGTGAAACATTTCACTCCCCTCTCCACTCGGAGAGGGGGCGGGGGTGAGGCCTATGAACAACGTATTTGTATATTGCGAAATAGAGGAAACCACCGTACAGGAGGTTTCACAGGAGCTGTTGACCAAGGGTCGCAAGCTCGCAAATGAGTTAGGTGTGGAACTCCATGCCATCGCTGCTGGTAGTGGCATTAAGGGAAAGGTAGAAGACCAAATCCTACCCTACGGTGTAGACAAGCTCTTTGTCTTTGACGGTGAGGGACTCTTCCCTTACACATCAGCACCACACACAGACATTCTCGTCAACCTCTTCACTGAGGAGAAGCCACAGATCTGTTTGATGGGTGCTACTGTTATCGGTCGTGACCTCGGTCCACGTGTGTCATCATCCTTGACCAGTGGTCTTACTGCCGATTGTACGCAACTTGAGATTGGTGACTACGAAGATAAGAAAGCAGGTAAGCGTTATGAGAACCTGCTCTATCAGATTCGTCCTGCCTTCGGTGGTAACATCGTTGCAACCATCGTCAACCCTGACCACCGTCCACAGATGGCTACCGTACGCTCTGGCGTAATGCAGAAAGCTATCTATGAAGGCAAAGCCAAGGGAGAGGTTGTTTATCCAGATGTTGCGAAGTATGTACCAGAGGTTGACTATGTTGTAAAGGTTATCGACCGTCATGTTGAGCCAGCACAGAACAACTTAAAGGGTGCGCCAATCGTTATCGCTGGTGGCTATGGTGTCGGCTCAAAAGAGGGATTCGACCTACTCTTTAAGTTAGCTAAAGAACTTCATGGTGAGGTAGGTGCCAGCCGTGCTGCCGTTGATGCAGGTTGGGTAGACCACGATCGTCAGATTGGTCAGACCGGTGTCACCGTTCATCCAAAGGTTTACATTGCTTGTGGTATCTCTGGACAGATTCAGCACATCGCTGGTATGCAGGACAGTGGTATCATCATCTCTATCAACAACGACCCAGACGCTCCGATCAATGCCATCGCCGACTACGTCATCAATGGTAGCGTTGAGGAGGTGGTACCGAAGTTGATAAAGTATTATAAGCAGAATAGTAAGTAAAGCCAGCTGACTGAACAACCAACTGGCCCCTCCCCCTTGCCCCTCCCCCAAAGGGAGGGGAGTAAAATGCGAAAAGGGAATAAGAGGACTACTGTCGCTAAATACTTATTATCACAAGATGCATACGTGTATAATCACTGACTAACTACCGACCTATGACTAAAGAAAACAGAAAGAAGTGCACTTACAAGACGGCTTCACCAGACAGATACCATATCCTAAAGGAGTTTGCCAAGGAAAATCGGAAAGAGATGACATTAGCTGAAGAGATTCTTTGGAATGAACTGAAAGGGATGAGAGGCGATTGCCATTTCAGAAGACAACACCCAATAGATGACTTCATTGTAGACTTTGCGTGTCTTTCTCAAAACTTAGTCATAGAAGTAGATGGGGCTTACCATAAGCAACCGCTACAAGAGGTAGATGATGAAACAAGAACAGAAGTCCTCAACGAAATGGGCTTTAATGTGCTTAGATTCACTAACGAAGAGATATACACGGACATTGACCATGTGATAGAACAAATAACCGAATTTATAAACAACGAATAAAAAGAGTCCCCTAACCATAGGAAATAGTACATTCTACTCCCCTCCCTTCGGGGGAGGGGCAAGGGGGAGGGGCCGCTCTTACATTTTTTATCATGGCAAATTATTATACTGACCACCCAGAAATAGCGTTTCACTTGGAGCACCCATTGATGAAACGCATCGTAGAACTGAAAGAGCGTAACTACGCTGATGCAGCTACACATGCTGATGCACCAGTAAACTATGAGGATGCTATCGAAAACTACAAGCGCATCTTGGATATCACTGGTGACATTACAGCAAACATCATTGCACCTAACTCTGAGGCTGTCGACCTTGAAGGTCCACACCTCATCGACAACCGTATGCACTATGCCAGCAAGACATTAGAGAACATTGAGGCTACTCGTCAGGCTGGATTGTGGGGCGTTTCAATGCCTCGTCGCTATGGCGGACTGAACCTCCCAAACGTTGTCTTCTCTATGATGTCGGAGTTGATTGCTGCTGCGGATGCTGGTTTCCAGAACATCTGGTCATTGCAGTCATGTATTGACACCCTCTATGAGTTTGGTAATGAGGAGCAGCGTCAGAAGTATATCCCACGTATCTGCGAGGGAGAGATGATGTCTATGGACCTCACCGAGCCTGATGCTGGTTCCGACCTTCAGCGTGTAATGCTCAAGGCTACCTTCGACGAGAAGGAGAACTGCTGGCGATTGAATGGTGTGAAGCGTTTCATCACCAATGGCGACTCTGATATTCACCTCGTCCTTGCACGTTCTGAAGAGGGTACACGCGATGGTCGTGGACTTTCAATGTTCATCTATGACAAGCGTAACGGCGGTGTTGACGTACGCCACATCGAGCATAAACTTGGTATTCACGGTTCTCCAACTTGCGAACTTGTTTACAAGAATGCGAAGGCAGAGCTCTGCGGTAGCGACCGAATGGGTCTTATTAAGTATGTGATGGCATTGATGAATGGTGCTCGCCTCGGTATTGCAGCACAGTCTGTGGGCCTTGAGCAGGAGGCTTACAACGAGGGCTTGGCTTATGCTAAGGACCGTGCGCAGTTCGGTAAGAAGATTGTCAACTTCCCTGCTGTCTATGATATGCTCTCTCGTATGAAGGCAAAACTCGATGCGGGTCGTTCTCTCTTGTATCAGACTGCTCGCTATGTTGATATCTACAAGGCATTGGAAGATATTGCACGTGACCAGAAGCTCACTCCTGAAGAGCGTCAGGAGATGAAGAAATATACTCGTCTTGCTGATGCCTTCACACCATTGGCAAAGGGAATCAACTCTGAGTATGCTAACCAGACAGCTTACGATTCTATCTCTATCCACGGTGGTTCTGGTTTTATCATGGAGTACAAGTGTCAGCGTCTCTATCGTGATGCACGTATCTTCTCTATCTATGAGGGTACGACACAGCTGCAGGTTGTTGCTGCCGTGCGCTACATCACTAACGGCACTTACCTCTCTATCATGAAGGAAATGCTCGAAACTGAACTTGCTTGCGACTGCATGAAGGGTCTGCGTGAGCGTGTAGCTAAACTCGTCCAGCTCTATGAAGAGGCTGTTGAGAAGGTGAACGCAAGCGACAACCAGGATGTTCACGACTTCCTCGCACGTCGTCTTTACAATATGACTGCCGACATCATCGGTTCTCTCCTCCTCATCGAAGATGCTGCTAAGGCACCAGACCTCTTCAAGAAGTCTGCTCATGTCTTTGTTCGCATGGCTGAGGAAGAGGTTATCGGCCACACAGCTTATATCAAGGCTTTCAACGCTGAAGACCTTGAGCAATTCAAGGCTGTGGAAGAAGAAGCCGCAGAAGTATAAATATCTAACGATATAAGAAATGAAAGCGAAGGGTGGAGGAATTAATTCCCCTTCGCTTTTATTTATAATAAACAATAAGCCTACAAACAAAATCAAAAACTAACTGAGTATGAATAAAAATCTATGGAATTACTATAAGCAATCTCAGGATGGGCAAAAAGCTATTGACATATTCAATCCTGAGACAGAAAATATATGGGACAACATTGAGAAGATTATTGAGTTATTAAAGCAATGGGATATAAATGAGAACTTACAATTTCTTTTTGATAGAGTTGTATTATATAATATCAACCTAATTGAAAGAGGGTTTGTCAAAGAAGATGATATTTTTAGTAGGGAGTTTTTTGAACACCTTATAACGACTTATGATATAAAAGATTTTCATATTGATGATAATGAGAATATCGATTGGCTGGAAGAAATCATATCCCACAATAAATTTAGAGACAAAGCATCAACCATAGACGGCTTATCCTTATTCTTATATTTTTATGATTCCTTTTTCACACCTATCCTATTATCAAACCGCTTTGACCTATTCCAGAAAAGCTGTGATGCTCTTGGTATAGAGCTACCACCCATTCCACACACAACTAATTACAAAGAGTACCTTATGTACTATTATGATATATGTGTCGTCTTAAATGCTTTTCAACAAGAGAACGAGCTAAGCGATGCAGAGTTGTGTGCTTGTATCTATGACTATGGTATGAGAGTTCTACAAGAGACAACTATAGAAACAGAAATACCACAACCAACCAATATATGGCTAACAGGTGGTTCTGGGAAACACGATTTTACTTTCTTGGATTCTTTAGAAAATTCACCTGAGGCAAAAAGTTCTATTTGGGCGTGTAATGAGAAAACACGAAGAGGAGATATTCTTATTATGTATTGTACGTCTCCCAGAAGCTATATCCATTCCGTGTGGCGTGCTGGCTCTACGGGCATATTTAACCCTTTCGATTATTACCATTGCCGTACAACTATCCAAGAAGGAATAAGACTTCCTGAAATTACATTTAATGACTTAAAGAATGATGAATACTTTTCTAACTTACCAATAGTACGCAAGAATCTGCAAGGCATTAACGGAGTTGCGTTCTCTGCAAAAGATTATTCCGAACTTCTTAGATTAGCGGCATCAAAAGGGGCAAAGACTGACGAATTTCCACAACTATTCATGGGTGAGCATATAGATTTTGGAGAAATAAAGTTAGAAAAGGACGTTGAAGAAAAGATTCTTATCCCAATTCTAAGAAAACTTGGGTATATCGAAAGTGATTGGACAAGACAACTCCAAATAAAAGCAGGTAGAAAGGAAAAAGCTATTCCCGACTTTGTTTTCTTCCCCAAAGGTGAGAAGCATTTTGAGAATGCCCCATTCATCATCGAAGCTAAATTAGATATGTCTTCTATCTTAGAAAGGCAAAAGGCTTTTAGACAAGCATTCTCATATGCACGTTTGCTCCGGTCTAAACTAATGGGCATCTGTGACAAAGAGCGTCTAATGATTTATAAGATTGAGTCCACTGGAAGTTGTAACATAGAAACTCCATTGATTGACTATCATTGGCAAGCTATATACTCTGATAATATCATCGGAGCAAAACTCGTACAAAACATTGGAAAGGAAGTTGTTGAATCATTATAATCAAGCTAATGTTCACATACAAATAATTCTAACATCCTTCCCCCGCCAAATACTTTCATTTGCAAAGATAATATGCAGAACGAGGAGAAACAATGCTGAAATAATTATAAATCTTAGTAGTTATCTGCTTATTTATAACTATCTTTGCCATTGATAATAAAAGGAGAAACAAGATGAAGAAATATTTTAAAGCAAGTATGTTACTAATGGGCTTGTTGCTCATTCAGTCGACAAAGGCATCCGCACAATGCCCTATTAAGGAGCAGATAATGAATGGAGACGATAACGGAGAAGGTTTGGAAAAGGCTAAACGTGAACGAGATAAGACTCCTGTCAGCCATACGCTGATTATCTTCTTTGACAAGAAGACTGGCAACAAACCATTGCTGAAAGCCATCAAGAAGCAGGGCTGCACCCTCCTCTATAAATACAAGGAGTTCAGCGGGGTAGCTGTCAAGGTTGACGAGAAGCACGATGTTGATAAAGCCATTGCCGACTTCAAGAAAGTAAAGGGCGTGACAAGCGTGAACAAAGATGGAATTATGCAGTTGCAGTAGGACTGGCTTAATTCATAATTCAAAATTCATAATTATGATTACCATTGTCTGCTGTATTTATTACTGTGGATGAAGATAGGAATTCAAAAATCATAATTATGATTACCATTGTCTGCTGTATTTATTACTGTGGATGAAGATAGGAATTCAAAAAACATAATTATGATTACCATTGTCTGCTGTATTTATTACTGTGGATGAAGTTAGGGTAACGCTAAGAGAAAACAGAAAGCACTATGACATAGCATTTAGCTGCTCCATTAGAAAGAAAGAGTTGTGAAGATAATAAATTTATCGTATATTTGCAGCAGGATTGTCCAATACTTCTATAATGAGATTTTTATAATGCTAAACAAAGTTATCATAGATGGATACAAGTCTATCCATCACGCTGATTTGGAGTTGAGACCGATCAATATATTGATTGGTTCAAATGGTGTTGGCAAAACGAACTTCATTTCTTTCTTCAGACTGATAAACATCATCTATGAGCAACGATTGCACAACTATACGATGCAGAACAGTGCAGAAAGACTATTCCACTATGGCCGAAAGCAAACCAAAGAACTGAAAGGCTATCTGGAGTTTGGCGACAATGCTTATGGAGTAAATCTTCAGGCACGGGACAACGGAAGTCTGTTCATTGCCGAAGAAAGCAGCTACTACCAATTAAGCTGTTACAGTATGTCTAACATAGATGAAAGCTATATTAAAGATTCAACGATCTATAGAGACAAGTGGCTGAGAGAATATCTTCAAAGTTACAAGATTTTTCACTTCCATGACACAAGTAAAGGTGCACCGTTGAGAAGTAGTGCAAATATCAACGACAACCGCTCTCTCAAGACAGACGGAAGTAACCTTCCTGCCTTTCTCTATATGCTGCAAGAGAAATATCCCAAGACGCTGAAACGAATAGAACTGACTATTCGTTCTGTGATGCCTTACTTTGGAAACTTCTCTTTGTCACCATCTCTACTTGATGAAAGCCAAATCAACCTACAGTGGAATGACATGGAGAATAACGAGAAGTATTTTGATGCTAATGACTTATCTGATGGCAGCATTAGATTCATCGCTCTTGCTACACTCCTGCAACAACCAGTCTTGCCCAAAGTTATTATCATTGACGAACCAGAACTGGGTCTACACCCAACAGCTATCGTCAAGCTGGCTGGTATGATAAAATCTGTTGCCTCCAGAGATTGTCAGGTTATCATATCTACACAGTCAGTAAACCTTATCAACAACTTTGATGCTGACGATATTATCACTGTAGACCGCAAGGATAAGCAATCTACTTTCAATAGACTAAACAGCGATACATTAAAAAGCTGGTTAGACGATTATTCTTTAGGAGAATTATGGACAAAAAGTGTGATTAACGGACAACCAACATTACTATGAAAAGACTGGTGATAATAGTAGAAGGCGAAACGGAAGAAAGTTTCGTCAACAATATACTTTGCCCTTATTTCTGTTCAAAAGGGCTATATTATACCATACAATGCTTTAAGACAAAACACTCTCATGGGGGAATTTCTAAATACTCTTACATCAAAAAAGACATTCTCAATACAATATACGAAAAGGATGTAGTAGTATCAATGATGATAGATTTCTATCGCCTACCTTCAGACTTTCCTGGCTTCAATGACTTGAAAGCGATGCAAACACATCAAGAACAAGCAAATCTACTTGAAACAAGAATAAAGAAAGACTTAGAAGACTCTCAAAAACAGCTATTCGAGAATTTCATCCCCTATATCCAACTTCATGAATTTGAGGCTTTGGTCTTTGCTTCCATCAGTGGAATAGACTCCTTGTTTGAAAGAAGCGAAATGGATTATAACGGATTAATGAATGTCATTCAACAATATCCTAATCCAGAAGACATTAACAACCATCCTGACACAGCCCCTTCTGTGCGGTTAAAAAAACTTATCTCTGGCTATAACAAAGTGTTACATGGGATAGATATCATTAATACTGTGGGTATGAATGAACTGCTGGAGAAATGTCCAAGATTTAAAGCATGGGTAGAAAGTATGGAAGAAGTCCTTAAATAAAAGAAAAACACTTCCATACTTTCCACACTATCCTCCTACCGACTCATTGTCAGCACAACCTCTTTTCCTTTCTCCAGATTTACAGTTCCGCTATAAATCATATTGTCCTTGCTGATTTGTTTGTCAGCGGTAGTATGATATACTTCCAGTTGATAATTACCTGAAACGATATTCTGCATTTTGAAGTCGACATCATAGCGACAGATGCAGTTTGTCATCATGTCCTTATCGGGATACAGGATGAGAACAATCTTACCCTCACTGCTGCTTGCTCCTACATGGAACAGGTCGATTGCACAGTTATCCATGACGTCTGCAAAACGTGCCGTGACAGTATTCTCTTTACCGAGCAAGAGGTGCAACACAGACCGCTGCCCCATAAAACGATTATAGTAATCAGGCCGAGACTCCATCAGAGAGGCTGAGGCTTTGCAGCCTGACGACTTCACATCACTTATCCCAACATTCCCAACAACTGCGTTCTCCGACGAACATGACAACATCAACACTGATAGGCAGCACATCGCCAGACTGTTAATAGGTTTCCAATATTTCATACGTATATTTATTTATAGGGTTAGTTAACACAAAAGATTCTTCGCAGATATAGTGTTTTATTTTGTAGAATGAAACTTTCCCCATGTTAAAAAGCCTATATCATGTTATTTCAGTACCCAAGCTGTTAACCGCAGTCCCTATCGTCCTATCCCTACACAAACCGTGTTTTGTCTTCAACAATACGGAAAGTCTTTGCCTCTGGGAGTGGTTCTATCACATACACCACACCTGCTCGGAAATTAAAAATTATCTCTTTTTTATAAATATCGTTACGCATATTGCGCCTTGAAAGAATACGCTCCTCATAGAAAACGAACTCCACTCGGTGTCTTCCCGCGGTCAGGAAACTTCCATCAAACCATGAGAAACTTACGCCACGACCATAATTGATATCATCAATCTTGCCTATTGCCACCATCATGTTCTTAGCACCTTCATTCCATGAGGGAAAGAACAATCGGCAATGTTGGGGATTACGACGTAGCCAAGCACTTTTCTCTATTCGAAAAATAGCGACTATCGCCACGCTTATCAGAACTATCATAGCAACAGGTACATAGATAAACAACTTCCTTTCATAGAGTAAATCAAATCCTATACCGGAAAAGAATAGACCCATGGATATACCGAAGAATGCTACTATAGACAGGAAGAACCAAACGAGACCGCCTTTAGAAAAGGTCTTAATACTGGGTGCCGAATGAAAAAAAGAGTAACGATAGAATAGTTTATTAAGCCCATAAATAAAACCGTATGCTCCTAAAATAATAATGGTAGATACAATAAATGATTTCATCTTATATTATTCTTTACTTAATTAGTTTCTATTTTTGATTGGACAGGGGTGGTGGGGTGGTGGGTAGTGGGTGTTTAATGGTGGGTGGTGGGTGTTTAATGGTGGGTGATGAGGGATAGGTAATGAGGGGTGAGGGGTGTTGAATGGTGGGTGATGAGGGATAGATAATGAGAGTGAGGGGTGTTGAATAGTGGGCGATATGCGGTGATTCTGACCATAAATCTTACTATGCAAACAGCTAAGAATCATCTGTTCTCGATTTTTTTTCATGAAAAGAAATATTTCTTCTCACGTAAATAAATATTTTTTTTTACGTAAATAAATATTTTTCTTCATGAAAATAATTCGCAATGACAGGATGGAACACTATCGTACGAGGCCGAAAACGGACTGATGAACCAGCTCTACTGCCTAACAGAGAAGCGTCTTGTCGACCCATGCCGATAAGGTAGAACCTGCTAACTGATGACCTTATGCAACTCATTCACAAAGTCTTTTAGTCCCACAAAATACTCGCCAAAGACCTCTCGCCATCTATTCCGATTCAATGGATATTCCATGAAGTCGCTTATCAGTAGGTCGCCATTCTCACTGATATAGTTCAGAATCTCCTTCAGATACTGTTCCTGTTCAGCTGTCAGATCACTATCCTTGATGAAGCGAGCATAGATAGCCAGAGCCTTCTTACGGTCAACACCTTGAATAACACGGATAAAGGCAGCAACATTGTTATTGTATCTTCTGCCATTCGTCACCTCTTCATATTCCGTCTTAGTGCCTAATTCTTGCCAGCAAATACGTTGCAACTCTATGGTGTCATCAGCTGTAAGCTGCTCAAAGTTCTGTATCTTCCGTAACACTTCACTATCCGTATGCTTTGCCAAATAGTCTATCACACGCTCCTCATAGGTGGCTTGCAACGTGACTGGTGCAACAACTGCATCCGAACTTATGGTATCTTCAATATTGATAACAAACTTCCTTTCGTCCCTACTCTCTGCCAGTATGTGTACCAAGTCACGCAGTTCCAGTCGCACTCGCTCAAGGCTATCCAGCGTGCTATGCTCCCAGAAATATGCCGTCTGCACCTCCTTAATGGTTTCCATCCGCTCTCTTATAGCAGGGATGGTGGCTTTCTTCTCTAACAGTTGGGCTATCTTAACCACACTCACACGACTATTATCAGCCTTCACCGTACTGTCTACCTGCTCTAACTGCAAATAAAGCATCAATACATCAAACTTCTTTGCAGCCTCATTCTCCTTTGGACGAGGCAACAGATGGGCTATTCCCTTTAGTTCGGCAACATCTAACTCGCTCAGACAAACCCACGCCTCACGGTCACGATAGGGTTCGATGGTCTGCAAATGTGCCCTAACATCAATGCGCGCTCTACTCAGACTGTCCACCTGTGTATGCAGGATAGCTTTCAGTTCATCATGCAGTCGACGGTCGACCTCTTTCTCTTGATGTTCTGCCGACTGTAATGCAGCTGCTATATCAAGTCTCAACGCAAAGAGTCTTTCGGTCAATGACTTCACAGCAACAGGGTTTGCACCATCACTGTTTACTGAGAAATACTCAAAGTTACTACACCAATCGAAGATATAAAACTCCTTCTTATCAGCACTACCAAACACCTTCGGACAAAGACGTGTGCCACGTCCTATCATCTGCATAAACTTAATCTTCGACTTCACACACTTAAAGAAGACGAGGTTAAGCACTGACGGCACGTCAATACCTGTGTCAAGCATATCGACACTGACAGCTATCTGTGGGTACTTATCTATCTGTTCAAACTTGCGTATAAGCTTGTCCGCCTTGTTGACATAGTTATCTATCAGCTGACAGTAGTCGGGATCTTTCTCTGGATAGAGCGTGCGGAAGCGTTCAACAATGAGTTCTGCGTGCTTATGGTTCATGGCAAAGATGATAGTCTTACCTATCTCCTCCCCACTCTTCACCTTTAGTCCTTTTTCCATCAACTCCATCAGCACCTTGTCAATGGTATCTATGTTGAAAAGATATTTGAAAATCTCTTGCGGAAGGATATCACGATGATATTCATCGTCGGGTCCTAAACCTGCTAAAGACTTCTCATAGTCCATTAGTCTTTCTGCTTCTTCACGGTCTTCCTTCGACATTTCGTCCCACTTGGCACCACGTTCCATTATCTTGGAGTGATACCGCAGTGTCTTATAAGGACAGAGATAGCCATCCCTGACAGCCTCATCAATGTCATAACTGTAGTTAGGCATACCATTATCTAACTGCAGAAGGTCGTAGGTATTACGGTCTATCTCGTCACGTGGGGTGGCTGTCAGACCAATGAGCAACGAGTCGAAATAGTTGAAGATGGCACCATATCGTCCAAAGACACTTCGATGAGCTTCATCGATGATAATGAGGTCGAAGCGGCCAACACTGAAGGCTTTATCCTCTCTGTCGAGATAGTTTATCATCGTCTGATAGGTAGAGAAGAGGATGCGTGCCTGCATGTCAGGTGCCTTCTCTTCGCTGAGCACCGACATAGAAACACTTGGCAGCAAGGCTTCATAGTTTTTATGTGCCTGACCGACGAGTGCTGTGCGGTCAGCAAGGAAGAGCACTGTCTTCACCCAGTCATTGCGCATAAGGATGTCGCAGAGCGATATACTCACACGTGTCTTTCCCGTTCCTGTTGCTAAGACGAGCAATCCACGACGATGCTTGGCATTAAACCACTCCACAATACTCTTGATAGCGGTCTGCTGATAAGGACGGTCTGTGATTTCTTCTTTTATCGTGACGTCCTTTATCTCTGCCCTTCCTCGCTTCTGTATCAGTCGTTCGAGGTCGTCCATAGAGTGGAAGGAGATCACGTCACGGTCGGGATAGCCCATTCCGTCAATGACTTTTGTGGTGAAGCCATTGGTGTAATAGATGACAGGGCGCACCCCATATCGCTTTTCCAAGCAGTCTGCATAAAGCGTTGCTTGCTGTCGTCCTTCTGTTATGGCATGACTGGTTGCCTTGGCTTCAATGACTGCTAAGGGTTTACCGCCACGACTAAAGAGAACATAATCGGCATAACCTTTCCCCGAAGCGGTAGGCATTCCGTCCACTTCCACTTCTATACAAGCCTTTCCGCCCTGCACCTTTCCCTTCACGTCTAAGAGTTCCCAACCTGCTTCCTCGAGCATATAATCGATGAGATACCTCCTTGTCACCGCCTCACTTTCAAGACTTTCGCGAGGTATCACCACGGGTTGTGGGTTGTCGAGCGTCTCTTTCTGTACGCTATTAACCACCTCCATCTCTACCTTCGGTTCAGGACTCGTGACGAGGGCTACCTTGTTAGCAGGTGAAGAGATAAGGGTTGCATCAAAAGGTGGGATATTCTTCACGGCATCCCAACGCCCCATAAAACCTGCTACGACATTATAAAGCGCACGAAGACAACGGAAAGCCTTCACACGATTGACAGGTTCAGCACCGTCATGGCTGGCTGCATTGCCTATCTTCTTTACTAAATAGATGTCGTCTGAAAACCTATAATCGTGGTTGACAAAGGCATCTGTTTCCGGCAGACGTAACATATCGTTGAGTGTCATCCGCTCGTTAACGGTCACACCTTTAATCTTCAACATGTTCTTCATCAGCCACTCAAGGGCCTTGCGAGCGTTGTTGGCAGACGCATCAGGATAGATAGGTTGTTGCTCTTCAGCCAACCTACAATAGTTATGCAAGCTCTTAAAGCTGGGTATTTCGTCTGCTATCAATCGTATGTAATCAAAGTTTTTAGCCATGTCGTCTTTCTTCGTCTTTATGTTTCAAGTATTCTGATTGCTTATTTAGTCAAACCAATATTGCATTCGTGCAGCAAGAAGGGTCTCTAAGTCGGTTATTGTCTTTTGAATAGCTGCTTTCTGCTGCTCTATCTGCTTTATCCTACAAGTAAAATTTTTCTGTAGAGAAAGAGGAGGAAGAGGAATTAAAGTCTTTCTTATAATTTGCTGTGAGATATTTGCTTGAGCACCTCCTATGGCTAACTTTAAAAACTCTGACTTCATTCTAAGTAAGAAATAGTTTAGAAATTCAGGTGTTAAAACATCATTAGGCAAAATGCCACAAATAGCTTGATTAGTACTCATTTCTTTCCTAAGAATACCAACTTGCCCTACAGTTGCACCATACATAGCTATAACAACTGTATTAACTGGAAATATTTTTGCAGAAGAATTCTCCAACCCTAATAAAGTTATCGTTTGCTCTGTATCATATATATCACCTTGACCCACTTCTCCACTACGAAGCCACAATATATCACCATTATAATATTCATCATGGGATTTAGATGGGGTTCCGCCTGAAGACGTTTTACAAACATTTCCTAACTTCTTCACTTCCCACCCTTTCTCATTCTCCACAGGGTCTCCAAACATCTCATAGAAGATACTTTGTGCAAGTGCGTCATAGTCTTTAAGCTGCTTTTTCTTAATCCGTATCAGCTCGTTTAGCTTATCAAGTTCGGAAACAATGGATAACTGGGTAGACTTGGGAGGAACGGGCATCTTTATTTTCAACAAGTCAATTTTGGTTAAGCTTGGAATAGTAACCGCTCGATTATGTCTTTCAAAGTTATAGTCAAGACAGAAATAGAATAAATATTTGGGGATTAGCCATTCTTGATCTACACTTAAACCAAAAGCAGTATCAACATTCCAGAACTTAGATTCTACAAATAATGGCTTATTGATATTACCTTTTCTTCCTATAATAACACAATTTTCTGGGCAAAGCCAGTCTAAGGCATAGCCCATTATACCACCACTTCCATATATTGGATATTGACCATTAGGATTCTCTACATCCTTTTGGTTCTTACCATTAATAATCGTAAGAACATCTGCCCATCTTTTATACTCCCATCCTTCTCTCATACGCACACCTCCTTTTGCAGCATGAAACAAGCTTGATTCCATTCAGATCACTGCATAGCAATCCCCTTGCCTACCCCCTCACAGCCAAGAGAATATACCCTTATAAAAGTTAGTTGATTATTCATTCACTCCCTCCTCTAACATTTCTAAGAGTTCATTATAGCCACTCAGATAATCCGCCTCATTCGATTTCAGACGAGAAAGGATGTCGCTAACTGGTTCGTAGGTGACTTTCTCACGCTCTACCTCCTTATACTTATTAATGGAGAGGTCGTAATCATTCGCACGAATCTCATCAACAGGCACCATAAAGCTCTGCTCCTTACGGCTTCGACGGGCTTCGTCAGCAAGGTTATAAAAGCGGTTGACAACATCAGGGATGTCATTCTCGGCTATTGGCGAACGCTTGTCGTCGAGCGAAAAGCCGTCCGCCTGCATATCATAGAACCACACCTTATCCGTTCCGCCACTGTTGGTCTTCGTGAAAACAAGTACTGCCGTGCTTACACCAGCATAGGGTTTGAAGACACCGCTCGGCATAGAGACGACAGCTACTAACTGCTGATTGTCGACAAGTTCCTTACGCATTGCGATGTGCGCCTTAGACGTTCCGAAGAGAACACCGTCTGGAACGATGCTCGCACAACGACCGCCCACCTCCAACGAACGTACGAACTGGGCAAGAAAGAGTAGCTCCGTCTTCTTCGTATCAGCATAGGCAAGAATCTTCTTGTTTACATTTCCCTTGTCAAGACTACCCGCAAACGGTGGGTTGGCAAGGATGAGTGTGTAGCAAGACTCGTCATTGTTCTGCTCAGAAAGCGAGTCGCGACGTGCCAACTCGGGTGCTGTGATATCGTGCAAGAGGAGGTTCATCGCTCCGATACGCAGCATCGTTGGGTCGGTATCGTAGCCATTGATGAGCGAAGACTTCATATGCTTCACCGATTCAGCCGTATAGAGTGCCCGCTCGTGATGTTCCTTGATATACTTCACTGCCTCCACCAAGAAGCCCGCACTACCCATCGCAGGGTCGCAGATATAGTCAGTAGGTGTTGGCTGCATCATATCGACAATCATACGAATGATATGGCGAGGCGTACGGAACTGTCCGTTCGTTCCCGAAGCCGCCATCTTACCGAGGATATACTCATAGACATCGCCCATCGCATCACGGTTGTTCATATCGAGCGCATCGACCCCGTCGACCACCTTCGTCAGTGTACGAGCATCCGAGATAAGGAAGGTAGCCGACTGCATATACCTACTGTAGGCACTCTCCTCACCTGTTCCGATGGTCTTGATAAACTCAAACACGTTCTGACGAACCATCTGAAACATATTCTCAGGACCCGTATGGCGGAACACCGACCAGCGCATACTCTCGTAGGGAACTTCTTGTTCAGTAGTAGGATTCAGCCAGTTTTGCCCAACAAGGAAGGTAGGATTCTTAACTTCGGTATCAAAGTCGCGTGCCATATCTTCCTCTTGTAGCTGCTTGTCGTCAAGCATCTTCATAAAGAAGATATAGGTCATTTGCTCTAAAACAGTAATAGGATTGGTGATACCAGAGACGTGGAAGGTGTCCCATATCTGGTCAATCTTGGTTTTTATCTCGCCAGTTATCATCGTTATCAGTTTACGGATTATAGGTAACGCCCGTCCTCTACAGTACAAGGCGACTACAAATGTACAAATTATTTTCCAATTCCTTCACTTGTATTCAAACTTCTTTGGGGTTTAACCCCAATCGAGCATTAGAGCCTATACATATTTTGTTTTATTATCGAGCAGATTGTTTGGCTGTGTAACGTAGGCGTAGCGGGCTACGTCAAGTTATAAAGACAGACAAGATGCCGATAAGAAAATAAAAGATGTTAGGAAACAATACCATAGTAAGAAGGTTTATATATATTGTGGTCTAATGAGCGATTGGGGTTAAACAAAGCAACTTTATGAATGGTGCGGAGCCTTCGCACGACATGTGCGGAGCCTTCGCACAATATGTGCGGAGGCTCCGGACAATATGCACGGAGACTCTGGACAATATGTACGGAGGCTTCGGACATATTTTATTGAGGCTTTCAACGTAAGTTCTCTACCGACTCTTTTACTGCACAGGGGTTTGTGCATAGATCTTCAAGCCGAACTCATTAGCATAGGCATAGACGTGTTCGAGAATGTCAGCCATGGCATGCTCGTACGGAATCCAGTCTTTCTGACGTAGGAAGAAGTAAAGTTCCATAGGGATACCCGCCTGTGTCGCTTCCAGCTGACGAACAAGGAGAGACATCTTCGCATTGACATCCTCACGCTTAGCAAGGTAATGCTCTATATAATGACGGAACAGTGCTGTGGTGACAACCTCCCCTTTTAGGTCTTCAGCCTTTGCAAGTCCCTTATCAATTAGTTGTTGTTTGAGTTCATCGTCAGCAATACGAATGCTGCGAACATCAAAGTAAATCATCTTCTTGACTCTCTGTCCATCAACATCCTGCACTCCCTTCCAGTTTTGGAACATTCCATTAACCAATGTAAGAGGCGGTACGGTAGTAATCGTATTATCTGATTGCCGAATCTTTACAGTTGTGAGTGTGATATCAATGACCGTTCCATCTACGAAGCCGCCGGGCAAAGCAATATGATCACCAATATGAATCATCTCGTTACTCGTCAGACGGACACCAGCAACAAGGCCATCAATCGTGTCTTTGAAGACTAACATAAGAATGGCAGAGGTAGCTCCTAATCCTGCTAACAGTGTCATCGGACTACGATTAATAAGGATTCCAACCACCACAATCACAGCAATAAAGATAGCGAGAATCTTCAATACACCACAGAAAGACTTAAGATAAAGACTCGTTGAATCATCGGGTTTCGTATTGAGATAGCGAAGACGGTCGATGAGTTTCGTCACAAGACGCGTCGTTGCTATGGTGAGATAGACGGCAGTTATTCGTGTCAAAGCCACCTGAACGACATGGTACTGATAGAAGACAAGCGGCATCAACTGCCATATCACCAAGGCAGGGACAATGTGGCAGGCTGTGCGCAGCACTTGATGATCAAGGACTACATCGTCCCACCGAGCTTGCGTACGCTTTACCAAACGAAGAACGAGAGGTACGAATAAGTATTTACAGATTCGTTCGGCAATGAAAGCCAACAAGATTGCTACTAAAGTCAACAAGACATGACGCATTACAGGAACGGTATGACCATGTACACCGATTGACTCAATAATATCCTCGACAAAGATCCTTATCTCTTCAAGGACATCTTCAAGGAGATGATGGGGAAGTTTTGGTATCATAATTCTTTAAAAAGGGGGATTAGGCTAATAGGGCTAATAGGGCTAATAGGGCTAATAGGGCTAATAGGGCTAATTAGGCTAATAAGCCCTATTGGCACAACGCCACACAAATCTTGTTTTGGAAATTACGCATAGGTCCATTGCTGAGTCCACCATTATTAATAATAGAAAAACAGAGCAGATGACCATTGGAAGCAGTGAGATAACCCGCCAACGAACTGACACCCTTCACCGTACCTGTCTTCGCACGTACGTTGCCAGCTGCAGCCGTACCGCGCATTCGACTCTTCAAAGTTCCGTCTACACCAGCTATCGGCTGTGCCTCAAGATAGGCATCATAGATATCTGAACGCTGATAAGCATAGCGCAAGAGCTTTGTTTCAAGTTCGGCACTTACATAGTTATACAGAGACAAGCCAGAACCGTCAGCAACATAATAGTTACGAGGATTCAAGCCGATACGACTGAAAAGTGCGTTCTCATACTGGCGTGCGGTCTTTGCACTCGCCCATCGTGTACCACCATTAGCAGCCAACTGATAGAACATAGACTCAGCATAGAGGTTATCACTCACCTTCATCATACGATGGAGAACCTGTCGGATAGAATGTGTACGCGTCGTTAACAACTGTGCATCAGTTGGTAGCTGACGTTCGCCAGTAGAACCATTCAGCGTCACACCCATATCTTCTAACTGGCGAGAGAAACGATAGGTAAATTCGTCCTTCCTGTCAACCAACAACGGAGAGAGACTCGGGTTCTTATCATCCCAACACCAGCCCTCGCCCAAGCGGTCACGATCCTTAAAAGAGAGGTCGGCATAGATGTTACCTTCTATGGTCTTAATACCTTGATTACGCACGGCACGTGCCAACTCTGACATATCCGAAGAAGAGAACATTGGGTCCATACCGCCCACACAATAGAGGTCGCCACGCAGTACTTGGGTTGAATCGTCTATCACACCCGTATAATAAAGGTTTGTCTTAAAGTCATAATCAGTCCCGAGCTTATCCAATGTTGCTATGGCAGTAACACACTTCATCGTAGAAGCAGGGCGCATATGTAGCCGTTCACGGAACTGATAGACAGGGACATCATCCGTCAAATCCCAGACCATCACACTTGTTTGTACGGTCTCTAAAAGCGGACTTCGGAGTATTCCATCCAAACGAGCAGTGATATTCTCCTTCCAACTAAGACGACTATCAGTGGTAAAAGCAGGGATGATACTATCTGTATCTTCCTCTTCGTCGCTGACATCATCAGTAACAGAAGTCACCTTAGGTTGAACGGCTGTAACTGCTTTCGGATGGAGTATATTCGCAACCTCCGTACTATCTAAATATACCTGCGCTTGTACAGGCAGACTCAATACGACACCGAAGATTAGTGCCGATATGTATTTTAATCTCATACCTCGTTATCTTTCTTTTCTATTCGTTTTTTCAGTGCTGACAGAAAACTATCAACATTATCAGGTTGTACGCTGACAACACTGCCATTCTTCATTTCTAATAGTGCATAATAACCGAGACGAAAGGCAAACGGACGTTTCTCAATAGTCTTCACATCGCCAAGAGAAACACGCTTAGTCAGTCCTACTCGTCCTGTCTTTATCTGCAAAACATCGTCATCAGTCAACACATATTTCGTATGAATGGCACGATCCACGGCTCTTATCGTCACAACAATAAGTAGGAAACCTAATACAACCATCAGACTATTCGTACGATGCCAAAGACAGAAGAAGGCAGCAAGGGCAAAAACCACGATGGCTCCCATGTCATTTATCGTCACTTTATGTTGGAAAGTTCTCATATTAAATGCAAAAGTACAAAAAAAAAACTTTGTACGTCAAGATATTACTTAAAAAGATAATGGCAACCAGCGAGTGGTTGCCATTATTATTGGGCTTATTAGGCCAATTGGGCTAATAAGGCTAATAGCCTTAAACCAAAGTTTTGATAATATCCTCGCGGCTACCTGGAAGCATATCAATGACTGGAATCTCAGGCATTGTATAGCATCCTGGAGCAAGGCGCATACTTGCACGTGCCACGTTAACAAGCACCTGTGCAGTGAGTGCAGGATTATTGATAGACATATCGAAAGAGAAGTGCTGGTTATGAGTCTTACCACTCACACCCTTACGTGTCATGTGAACGCCATGACCAACATCGTTCAAAGCTGCGACGCTTGGTACGGCAAACACGTGCAACTCGTCGTGTGCAAAGTAGTCGTCAGCCTTGAGTTCCTTCTTTACATCCTCAAGGTTAGCACCATCCTCTAACTCAACATAGACCATACGACGGTGGATGCCCTCACCGAGAGGAATAGTCATTGACAATGCTTCCTTAACGCCCTTCTTGCTACGAGCCACTACAGAGTGACCCATTGAACGACCCGGACCAAAGTTGGTATAAGAAAGACCTTCTGGTGCAAGGCTCTCTAACAAGATACGAACAACTGAATCAGATCCTGGATCCCAACCAGCAGCAATAACACTAACGGTATTTGTGCGCTTGTTGTTCTCCATCTGCTTAGTGCGATAGTCAAGGATAGAACCGTGAATATCAAAAGAGTCTACAGTATTGATACCCAATGCAGAAATCTTCTCTGCATATTCTGGGCAACTACGTGTTGGAGTTGCAAGAATTGCTACATCAACATCCTTCAACTTTGTTATATCATCAACAACCTCGTATGGGGTCAGTTCCAATGGTTTATCCTTGTCACCCTGACGACGAACAATACCTGCAATCTCAAAATCTGGTGCTGCTTCAAGTGCCTGAACACTATAAATGCCAATGTTACCATAGCCAACAACGGCTGCTCTAATCTTTTTCATATTTATTTACAATTAAAAGTTTAGTTCTCATTACCTCCTACAAAAGTAACGTTTTATTTAAAGAAAGTATTGCAAAAAAAGATGTTTTAACATAATTATGTAGCAGCCTCACCCCCCGACCCCTCTCCGAAAGGAGAGGGGAGTAAATACTGAGATACCCCTTGTAATCAGCCTACAAGTGGCAAAATTACGAGTTATCAAGTTTGTTTCCTGTTACTTATGTACTTTATACTTTCTTATCTTTATATTCATACAATTCGACTCATTCTTAGACTATTACACAACATATTAAGCAGCTTGAATAACGCCTCTCGCAAGCTATCGGCAAGCATATAGTACATTTTACTCCCCTCTCCATTCGGAGAGGGGTCGGGGGTGAGGCTGCTTTTTATTCACTCCACGCAATAAACTTTTATCTATTACGTTATTAATTCTGTATATACAAAACACCTTACCACGGTAAGGATTATTTTATTAGATTATGATTGAATACATCAGGGGCGAATTAGCTGACCTGACACCTGCATTGGCTGTTGTCGAAGCACATGGTGTTGGCTATGCATTGAACATTTCGCTAAATACTTATAGTGCTATACAGGGTAAAGCGCAAGTGAAACTCTATGTGCACGAGGCTATTATGACAGGTGGACGCGACGATAACTATACACTCTACGGCTTTGCCAATAAGCAGGAACGCTCGCTCTATCGACTATTGATTACCGTTTCGGGGGTCGGTGCAAATACCGCACGTATGATTCTCTCATCATTGACACCTGCAGAACTCTGCAATGTCATTGCTAATGGTGACGAGAAGATGTTGAAGACGGTGAAGGGTATCGGACTCCGTACAGCACAACGTATCATCGTTGACTTGAAGGACAAGATTATGCAGAGCGGTATTGCTGACGAGTTACATGTAAGTAGCCAGCCTAACACACCAGCGGTCAACACTGCTATCAAGGATGAAGCTGTCAGTGCATTGACAATGCTTGGCTTCTCTCCTGCCCCATCTGCTAAGGTTGTTGTGAGCATCCTCGCTGAACAGCCAGACCTACCAGTGGAGCAGGTTGTGAAGTTGGCGTTGAAGATGATTAAGTAAAACCTCACCCCCGACCCCTCTCCAAAAGAGAGGGGAGAGTGATTACCGCCTACAACTGTACCTTGCTGTATGTTAAGGCTTACCATTGGTTAGAACTATCCACCTTCTCCAACATATCCCCTCCTTTGGAGGGGCTTGGGGAGGTATAGAACCACTTATCTTCTTGAAAAGAAAGTATTACATATCCATCCTTATCATCACACTTCTCGGCAGTATCGGACTGTTGAGTTGGGGACGCTCGGCACTTGGTTTTGCACCAATTGCTAAACTCGTCTATATGGTGGCACCACCAGATACGGTTAAGAAAGCGAAACCTATTGAAGTGGAGATTGATGAGGAGACTATTCCTGACTCTTTGCTACACCCACGTTGGAAGGTGCAGCGCACAACCCCGATTACTTACGACGACCTCAAGGAGAATTCTACCGACCTTATCCGACCAGAGAATATGCGACAGACTGTGGAGTATAACGACTCACTCGACCGCTATATCATTGGTTATAAGATTGGTAAGACCTACGTGATGGCTCCAATCATGATGACGCCAGAGGAGTATCGGAAGTGGACGGAGAAGCGTAGCTTTACAGATTACTACCGTTCTAAGAACCAAGAGATACTTAGGGAGAAGGGCAAGGATAAGTTCGACTTTACTGATATGCACTTCTCATTGGGGCCTGCTGAAAAGATATTCGGTCCTGGTGGTGTACGTATCAAGACACAGGGTTCGGCTGAACTGAAGTTCGGTGCAAACATCAAGAACATTGATAACCCTTCTCTTCCTATCCGTAACCGTAAGACAACGGCAATGGATTTTGATGAGAAAATCAATGTCAATGTGAATGGTAAGGTGGGTGATAAGGTGAACATGAACCTTAACTACAACACTGATGCAACCTTCGACTTTGATACACAGAACTTCAAGCTAAGATATGAAGGAAAGGAAGACGAGATTATCAAACTCGTTGAGGGTGGTAATGTATCCTTTCCTTCTAACAACTCTCTCGTGCAGGGAGCATCTGCCCTCTTCGGTATACGTACCGATATGCAGTTTGGTAAACTGAAATTACAGACCGTATTATCACAGAAAAAGAGTTCTAACAAGAGCGTTAGTTCACGTGGTGGCAAACAGCTTACACCATTTGAGATTGATGCTGCTGACTATGAAGAGAATCATCACTTCTTCCTTTCACAATACTTCCGCGACAACTATGACGCGGCGATGAAGTCATTGCCTAACCTCAAGACGGGTGTGACAATTAATCGTGTGGAGGTGTGGGTGACGAATAAGACAGGAACAACGAGCAACACACGTAACATCGTGGCACTGACTGACCTTGGTGAAAACAAGAAGATTAGCCGTACCGACCTGTGGGGAACGGGTATAGGAGCAGTTCCTACGAACAATGCTAATACAGAGTACACCACCATCACACAGACTTATCCTGCTGCTCGTGACATCGATCAAGTGACGAGTATTCTTGATGGTGCAGGTCTTGTGGGTGGTAACGACTACGAAAAGTTGGCAAATGCCCGACTGCTCAATAGTTCTGAATACACGGTCAACAATGCCTTGGGTTATATCTCACTGAAAAGCGGTCTACAGACTGACCAAGTATTGGCGATTGCCTACGAATATACCTATGGTGGCGTTACCTATCAGGTGGGTGAGTTTGCCAGCGACCGAACCAATATCAATGAGGCTCTCTTTGTCAAGTCATTGAAGAACACCAGCAATAATCCTAAGCAAGGAAACTGGGACTTGATGATGAAAAACGTGTATTATCTCGCTGCTAACATTGAGCGCGATAAGTTCCGCCTTGACGTGAAGTATCAGAGTGATACGACAGGTGTCTATCTGTCATACATACCTGAACCGCAAGTAAAGAACCAAACGCTCATCAAACTTCTGAATGCTGACCGGCTGGATAACAATAACAATCCACATTCCAATGGTTATTTTGATTACGTTGAGGGATATACTATCAGCAACGGACGTGTCTTCTTCCCAATGGCTGAACCATTCGGAAACGGACTTCGCAAGGCTTTGACGGACAAAGGTGTCACGACTGCCATTGCCGATAAGTACGTTTTTGAGCAACTCTATGACTCTACAAAGACAATCGCCAAACAGATTGCCGAGAAGGATAAGTTCATACTCGTTGGCCAGTATCGTGGTTCAGCAGCGAATGTTATCTCGCTTGGAGCCTATAACGTTCCGCAGGGTTCGGTAATAGTAACTGCGGGCGGTGTAACCTTGAACGAAGGTTCTGATTATAGTGTTGATTACAGTGCTGGTGAGGTGACAATCCTTAACCAGAGCATCATCGATGCAGGTACAGCAGTCAATGTGTCGTTAGAAAGCCAGAGTGCTTATCAACAGGAACGTAAGACAATGATTGGCGTAAACTGGGAGTACGACTTCTCAAAGGACTTCCAGATTGGTGGTACATTCATGCACCTCTCTGAACAGCCGTTGACAACAAAGGTCAATATGGGTTCTGAACCACTCAACAACACCATTTGGGGACTGAATATCCATTGGAAGAAAGAGAGTCAGTGGCTTACGAATATGCTCAATAAGATTCCATTCCTACATGTTACCCAGCCTTCATATATTACTTTCTCTGCTGAGTTTGCACAGTTGTTGGCAGGTCAAAGTAAGGGAACACAGGACAATGCTTCTTATCTTGATGACTTTGAGGGAGCAAAGACAACTATCGACGTAAGTCAGCCCACCTCTTGGATTATCTCCAGTGTACCATCAGACTTCCCTGAATATTCAGATAAGACAACCCTTCGCAGCGGTTTTAACCGAAGTTTGTTAGCATGGTACACGATTGACCCACTCTTCACTCGTCGTAGTAGTTCGCTGACACCAGGACATATTAAGAGTGACCTTGAGCAGCTCTCTAACCATTATGTACGCGAGATTCCAGTTACCGAATTGTTCCCAAATCGTGACCGAAACTACAGCGGTTCTATCTCGACATTGAATATTCTCAACCTCGCTTACTATCCTTCTGAGCGTGGACCTTATAACTTCAATCCAAAAATTGACGTTAACGGACACCTCACGAATCCTACTGGAACATGGGGCGGTATGATGCGTAAGTTGGATACAAACGACTTCCAGACTGCTAACATTGAGTATATAGAGTTCTGGATGCTCGACCCATTCATCTACTCCAACCGACTACCAAATGCGAACCAGTATGGTGGTGACTTCTATATCAACCTTGGAGAGGTGTCTGAAGACGTACTGAAAGATGGTAAGAAGTTCTATGAGAGTGGCATGCCAGTAGATGGCAGCCACTCATGGACAACCACACAATGGGGTAAAATACCAACACAAAGTACGATTACTTACGCCTTCGCAACCTCAAAGGGTAGTCGTGCGAAACAAGATGTCGGCTTTAATGGATTGACTGATGAAGAAGAACAGCAGTTTGCTTCTTATCAGAACTTCCTTACAGCAGCTCGTGCTAATACCAATCAGGCAGTCTTCGACTCTATATGGGCAGACCCTGCCAATGATGACTACCACTACTTCCGTGGTTCTGATTGGGATGCAAAGCAGGCTTCTATCCTTGAACGATATAAGCGTATCAACAACCCACAGGGTAACTCACCAGACAATGATAACAATAACGAGCGTTACGACACCTCGTATAAAACAACGCCTGATGTAGAGGATATCAATCAGGATTATACACTGAACGAATATGAGAAATACTATCAGTATCATATTAGTATCCGTCCACAAGACCTTGTCGTAGGTCAGAACTTCATTGTTGATAAGCGTGTAGCCTCAGCCTCACTGCGTAAGGGTGGCTCTGAACCTGTCACATGGTATCAGTTCCGTATTCCATTAGAGGAGTTCCAGAAGCGTGTGGGTAATATCAGCGACTTTACCAGCATCCGCTTTATGCGTATGTTCCTCACTGGTTTTGCAAAACCTATCGTACTCCGCTTTGGTACCTTCGACCTTGTAAGCGGTAAGTGGCGTCAGTATCAGCAGAACCTTACCAACTCTGCCAGCAACTCGGGTACGATGTCAGTGAGTGCTGTGAGCCTTGAAGAGAATAACGACAAGGTTCCTGTTAACTATGTATTACCCCCTGGTATTCGTCGTGGACAAGATCCTAACCAGCCACAATTGGTCGAGGAGAATGAGCAAGCACTCTCTATGGTTGTCAACAATCTTGGAACTGGTGAGTCAAAGGCTGTCTATAAGAATACAACCCTCGACCTTCGTCAGTACAAGCGCCTACAGATGTTCGTACATGCGAATGCCTTTGAACAGAATACAACTAATCTTACAGATAACCAGTTAGCTGTGTTCATCCGTTTGGGTTCTGATTACAAGAACAACTACTACGAGTATGAGATTCCTTTGAAGCTGTCAGCTCCAGGTCATTATGACATGTACACTGGTCAGGATAGACGTATTGTATGGCCTGAGGAGAACATGCTCGACATACCATTGAAGCTCCTCACCTCCGTGAAGAAGCAACGTAATCAGGCACGTGGTTCAGGAACAGCAAGCTATAACCGTGCTTTCTCGGTATACGACACCGATCATCCTGCTAACAAAGTAACGGTGATGGGTAACCCAACCCTTGGTGAAGTAAAGACAATGATTATTGGTGTTCGCAACCTTTCCAGCAGTCAGAAGAGTGGAGAGGTGTGGGTGAATGAGCTACGTCTTCGAGAGTTTAACAACGAAGGTGGATGGGCAGCAAGAGGTCAGCTCAACCTACAGCTGTCTGACTTCGGTACTGTGGATGTTAATGCCAGCCATAGCACTGATGGCTTTGGTGGTTTGGAGCAGGGTGTTAACGAGCGACAGCAGGAGTCTAAGACGGATGTTTCTGTTACCACAAGTCTTGAGTTAGGAAAATTCTTCCCTGATAAGGCTAAAGTCTCAGCACCATTATATTACAGTATCACCAAGAGCGAGAGTCGTCCTAAATACAACCCTCTCGACACGGATATGGAATTGAAGGATGCCCTTGATGGTACTGCTAACCGTCAAGAGCGTGACTCTATCGAGTCGATTGCCGTTACGAAACGACTGACAACGAACTTCTCTTTGTCTAATGTACGTGTTGGTATTCAGACGAAGAACCACCCTATGCCATACGACCCTGCCAACTTCTCATTCTCTTATAGCCATTCTCACTCTCACACATCAGGCGAGACAACGGTCTATGAAAATGAAGACAACTGGCGCGGTGCATTGAACTATAACTGGACACCAGTATATAACTCTTGGGAACCTTTCAAGCATCTTATCAAGAGTAGGTCGAAATGGTTTGAAATCCTCAAACGCTTCGGGCTAAACT
>CAUTPS010000023.1:0-37166 GCA_963540415.1 uncultured Prevotella sp. | reverse complement strand
CATATTGTAAGAGCTTTGGTTCACAGCATTCACCTGCGCCAGAAGGCGGAAGTAGTGAAGCTGCGAGACTCTCCTTGGCAGCACGTTCAGCAGTGTTTGCATTTGTTATTTGGGCAGCCTTCGTACGTGCAGGACTGTTCTGCAGATAATAATCACGGAAGATATCGAGTAAGTTTTTATGTTCTCCGCATGCATTGAGTAGTGAGAACTGAGAGAAAAGCCAACGTTGCAGACGGTCAGACTTCATTTTTCGTTCCCGCTTCCATGCTGTTATCTGTTCCTGATAGCCGTTCACGATGGTCTGTGCAGCGGTAATCTGTTCAGCATAAGCCTTTTTCTTACGTTGCAATTCAGCTTTAAGAAACTGGCTCTGACGTGTCATCTCATTGCGTTCTGCCTCTGAAATAAAAGCCTCCTTACGGCGTTTGTCACGTAAGAACTTGGCACCTTGCATCACTCTCCGTGCTTCTTCGATAGCCTTTTCTGCCTCTTGCTGAATCGCTTTTAGGTTTTTCTGTGCCTGTCGATAGGCTGTTGATGCTTTTAGTTGGGCTATCTTTTGATTCAGTTGGGTAATCTCTGCCTCATGAATCTTGAAGTAACCATCGGGCTGGAGATAGTCGAAAACAGCTGGAACAAAGTCTTCTCCCTCATCAGCTATCTGTCCTGAGTAGGCTTGCAGATAGCCAATCTCTCCGTTTCGCTCAACAATCAGAACGCCATACATCTTTCCTTCGATTGGTTCAATAGGGAGATCTGCCTGCAACTGCTTGACTGCTGCACGGCAAAGAGCGTCCGGTTCGTAATCGAAAGGATTATTAAACCGAGTGGGTAGGGACTGTTCTGATAGAATAGGATGGAACTTCATGGTGCAAAGGTAAGGAATAGTTGACAAGTAGACAAGTTTACGAGTGAACAAGTTGTTTGTTTTGGAGTTGGCAAGTAGACAAGTTTACGAGTGGACAAGTTGCTTGCTTTTGAGAAGGGTTGAGGCTTGGTGGAGAAATGAAAAGCAACAATAAAAGGAAAAAACACGCTTTTCTCTTAGAAAAACATTACTTTTGTCGCTATGAAAAAATACTTACTTGTATTTCTGATGCTGATATGCTGTGGTTTATCTATGAGAGCACAGCAACAGAACGAAGGTGGGAAGACCCGCCCAAAGGTGGGACTTGTGCTTGGTGGTGGTGGTGCGAAAGGTGCTGCAGCCATAGGAATACTTAAGGAGTTGGAGCGAGAAAAGATTCCTGTTGACTATATTGCCGGAACAAGTATAGGAGCGATTATTGGCGGATTATACGCACAGGGCTATCGTGCAGATGACCTCGAAAAGCTCTTCCGTTCGCAGAATTGGTTGGCACTCTTGGCTGATAGGGATACGACATTGGTTGGAAAGGTCTATAAAGAGGAAGATGGTGTAATCTACGTCTTCGGCTTTCCTGTGCGTAGAAAGACTGATGCAAATAATAAGGTGGGGTTTGGAATGTTGCATGGTGACCATGTCTATAATTTCCTTGACTCACTCGTCAGCCGTTCTCCCGTACAACATGGTACCGTCAAGCAGGCTATTCCCTTCTCATGTGTAGCCTTTGACATCCGTCGTCAACAAGAAATAGTCCTCGATACTGGTTCCATGGCGCGTAATATGCGTGCCAGTATGGCTATTCCCGGTGCGTTCAAACCTGTGCAGATAGACACGCTGATGCTGGTGGATGGCGGTATGGGGAATAATCTTCCAGTGGATGTTGTACGAAAGATGGGGGCAGATATCGTTATTGCCGTCGACCTTCAACAGCGCAAACGTGATGATTATCGTTCGCCTTTCGGCTTTCTGAAAGGACTGGGAGGTATCTTAGATTGGTTGGCGGAACGTCCTGATATAAAGAAATATAACGTCAATCGTACGAAAGCCGACCTCTATATTAATCCCGATTTAGGTTCTTATGGTGTTACCGACTTCAATGCAAAGGCGATAAAAGCTATCCTTAAAATAGGTGAGGATACGGGTATTCAGTATCGAAAGCAGTTGGAAACGTTCATGAAAGACCACCAACGATGAATTACTTTCATGAAAAGAAATATTTTTCTTCATGAAAGAAAATATTTCTTTTCACGTAAATAAATCTTTTTGTTCATGAAAATAACTTGCAACAATGCTGTTTTAAGGCTTTCAAAACAGCATTGTTAGACTTGATAAAGCATAATTCTAAAAGGTTTAAAGCTATCTTTTTTTAGTCCCACAGCTATCTTGTATGCGCTCATAAAACTGTTCGAGAATAATGAGCATATCATCTGGCAAGTAGCTGATAGCCTTTTCTATCATCCATTCTGGTACTGGATAATAGGCTTCGGCAACCGAACCAGCGATGCAAGCCTTCGTATCAGTATCGCCATCACATAGTACAGCGAGGCGGATAGTCTCCTCAAAGCTATTGGCATCCATGAAACAACGCAGTGCCATTGGTACGGTTTCCTGACAGGTTCCGTCAAAGTGTCCTTCAGAACCAATCTTCTTAATGTCCCGCATAGGTGGTAACTCGTAGCCAAAGAACTTCTCAACTTTGCGCTCGACATCCGACTTAGAAAAGCGCATCAAGCGTAGCCAACAGATAGCTTCCGCAATACATTGTGCACCCTTAATGCCTTCGGGGTGGTTATGACTTACGATAGCACTCTTCTTAGCTTCCTCAATTACATCCTCCCACTCGTCGAATAGCCACCCAATAGGGCTGACACGCATCGCAGAACCATTGCCAAATGAATCCGTAGGCTGGGGATTGTCAGCGTTAATCCATTCATAAAAGCGCTTACCATACCCACCCATTGGTTCTGGATAACGCCGACACCAATCGAGCAGACTCTCCTGATAGTCACGTTCATTCAGCACCGCATCGGCAATAGCGATGGTGCAAATCGTATCATCTGTGTAAGAACAATCGGGTGTAAAAAGCTCAAACCCTTGCTGTGGAGCTGCTCCGAATTCGAAGCGTGAGCCTACAATATCTCCTATAATAGCACCAATCATAAAGTTTCTTCTTTAGTCCCTCTGTTGCTTGAGAGTGGAATGAAAAATACTATGGGGTATATGTTTCCTTTTGGTTGTTAGTAGTAAATCTATATAAAAATGATAATCAGCCTCTTTACTCTTAATAATGAGAGGGAAAGGGTTGATGTTTAGTACTCCGACCGGGAATCGAACCCGGATCAAAGGTTTAGGAAACCTACGTTCTATCCATTGAACTATCAGAGCGAGTTTTTAGGTTTTGCTTTGCTTCTAACAAGCGAATAGGTAATAACTCTTGTTTGCAAAGATAGAAAAAAAAAGTTATATACATGTTGAAACGACAGTTTTTTTACCTTTTTACTGTTGTTACAGCATGTGATTTGCTGCTAAAAAAGAGGGGTCTTCAGGATTTTGGAGTGATAAATTTTGCCACTTAAGGTTAGCTTTCTGAGGAAATGTCACACGGAGAAAAGGAGAGGACGGAGGATTATTAAAACAAAGCAATGGAAGTCACGGAGGCACCGTCGGTGCATAGAGCGACGGAGTTTGTTTGCCATTTCTATTAGTAATTTATACACAAAGCGTTTATCCCGAAAGACTTCTCAAGACTCTGTACGCTACGCCTCCGTTGCTCTTTGTGCCGTCGGCACCTCCGTAACATTGCATAACCTCCGTCCCCTCCATGACTCCGTGTGCCTATTATATAAGACTTTTAGTTTATCACTCCAAATTTCGGAAGAACCAAAAAGAGTTCTTCTGTTAAATGTATAGATTGGAAATAGAATAAGGACTCATACTCTAACATGGTGGGATTACTCCCAAATAGATGGTCTTACAAAAGCGAATAGAATATAAGATTAAATGCTAATTGATATGATGTCTATTCGTCTTCTACAAACAATTCATTCTCATTTTACTGGGATTTGTAAACTATTTTTGTGCGACTCAAAACTAATACATGCTCTTTTTGGCTTCTAAAAGACGCCTAATTGACTTGCAAAAGGTGCCCTTTAAGACCCTTACTAACGCCCTTTTGAAGTCCAATAAAGCACCTTTTACTTTACTACTTTATAACTGATTGATTCCCTGTTGGTTGCAAATCTGCTTTTTACGGGTGTTTTTGTTGTTATTTATAGAGGGTTTGTTAGAGTTTTTGTAATGTTTTTTCAAATCCTTTTCTACATTTTTTCGAGCTATTAAAATGAAAACGTTTTTAGTATCTTTTCCCTAAAAAAGCTGTATCAAGTGGCATTGTTTGCCAGTTGATACAGCCTGTCTTATTGTTATAAAAGTAGGATACTCCTTGCTTTTATGCTCCGTGGAAGAGATACTCCTGCTGAATGTCTTGTGTCATCAGTGTAAAGAGTTTCTCTTGTAGACGATTGGCAAGGTCGAGCGCACTGTTAAGAATCTTATCAGAGAACGCCTGTAACAGGTCTTGTGCATGGAGAGGTTGCGTCTTGTAGATGCGTAGATACTCTTCTTCCATCTCACGTTGACGTTGGTCGGTCTCAGCTTCAAACTTAGCATACGCCTCCTTGATGATAGGAGCATACTTGTTATAGTTGGTCATACCCAATACCATTATCTTGCGGAACTTCCAGTAAGCAGAGTCGTCACTTGACTCACCATTACCCTTCGTGTAAGCCTCTGGATAAGAAGTGATGCCCTGATAGAGTGGGAGGAACACACCGAGGTCTGCCATACCCATTGCAACGTAATTCACACAACCGATAGCCTGTGGTAGCTCTGGGCGTACCTGCAAGAGGTGGGTCTGTGTGGTACGGAAGATAGAGACAGGACGGTAAGGTTCCTTAGGATTGCTATTGAGATATGGGTCGTGCTCCGTATTGTCGTAGTGGAAGCGAAATGCGGTGCGGAGTTCGGTCAGTGTAACCTTATGAGCAGCCTTTGCAAAGACAGGGAAGGTGTTCTTTGTTACGTCATTCTTAATCTCTGGAGAGAAGAACTGCTGCAATCCCCATACACGTGGGTAGTTATAGGTGGTGTCGAGTTTGATATCACGTGCGTAAGCCTCATGGAAATCAAAGGCACCCTGTGCTGGATTGTAAAGTCCATGCTTCTCAGCAAACTCAATCAAGTCGGCTGATGCGAGGTAATTCTCTTTGTCATTTGGATCGTAGGTGCGGAAACGACTCTGGTTACCTGTTACGAAGTACTGATCCTTTGGCATACGGCAAGCCAACCAGCGATGGCCACAAGCTGTCTCCAAGTACCATATCTCCTTGCTATCTACAAAGCCAATGCCGAAGCCTTCAGCAATACCATACTTCTCGATGAGCATACCCAATCGCTCAACACCTTCGCGGGCGGTACGGACGTAAGGTAGGGTAATGTTGAAGACTGAGTTCTCTGCCACACCATTCTCTACCAATGGGTCGTGTTTCAACACCTCGTCACTACTGAAGATACTCTCCGTAGCGCTCATTCCTACGCCTGCTGTGTTGAAACCAGCACTGCCCCAATGACCGTGAAGACTATACGGAGAAAGGGCAGAATAGCCCAAAGCCTTCTCTGGAAGTTCGCAACGGAAAGGGCTATCCTTTGCAACGAACTCGCGTGGACCATTGTCTGTACCCTCAAATATCTCGTAGTTCTTTGCTTCCATAGCGTCCCAGTCCTCTGAACGCGCTACTATCATAGAACCATCAGCAGTCTGTTCTTGACCAATGATGATGGTTGTACACTCTGAAGGGAGTTTGTGCTCAATTTGCACTTTGTTTGTTTTCATAAGCTTAAGAGTCTTAGTTCTTATTGTTAATTATTGATGACAAAAATAGTAAATATTCGTGGAAGTGGTGTAATAAGTTAGGATAAAAAAGGTAAATAAGTGGAGTTATGGTGCAAAATACCCATATATAGTTAATACTATTGTGTCTTTTATAGTGTTCAAGGTTGGAATATAGAGGGAAAAGTATTATTTTTGCAGCGTGTGATATATGATGATAGTGTTTGCTGAAAGGCGTTAAATATGTGATTATGAAGAAAGTTAAGTCCCTTGTCTTTTTGCTGAGTCTTTGTATGATACTTCTTTCTTGTACCGATAAGAAGCCTGTTAGTCAGGCGCAGGAGTCGTCTGTACAACAGGAAGATAGTGTGCCTGTAAAGAAGGTTGATAGTGTTAAGGTTGCGAAGAAGACACCACTAACATATAAGATTCTTGTTCCTTTTAATTATCGTTTATGTAATCCAGATACGATAATCAACCGGAATTGGGTTGAACTCTATAAAGATGGGAAGGATTATTATGTTGGTAAAGCTCGGTATAGTATTGAGATGAGAGAGGATATGTGCTCAAGTACTATTCCAACATACTTGGCAGAAAAGCGAAACACGATATTGTTTGTCAATCAGTTGCCAATAAAGAAGGGGAAAGTTAAGATTGCTGACATAGCATTTTCAGATAGTACTTATCTGGAGCCAGGCTCTGTAAGGAATTTTACTTTTGCTGGAAAGCATTACAAGTTAGAGGCAAGGGCACAGGGAGAAAGCCAATTAAAGAACTATACATTATTGCTGAATGGGGAGCGAATAGTTAGGGAGGCAAGGGTCGATGCAGCAAGTTTTGCACTTCTGTTTGCAGGTGACTTGGATGGAGATGGGAAGTTAGACCTTGTTCTTTCCTTACCTACAGATTATGAGGAACTGCGTGTTGCCTTGTTCTTATCATCTTGTGCGCCCCCTGATTTGCAAATGGGTAAAGTCGCAGAGATAGAGGATGACTTCAGTTGTTAAGCCCTTCCTGTTTTTTATTCGTTGTAGAATGGATATTAGATAAAAAGTATTATATTTGTAAAGTGTTTGAAACAGAGATAAAGCGATTAACTTGTCAACTTGTTAACTCGTCAACTATAAAAAGATATAACTTGTTTACTCGTCTACTCGTTAACTTGTCAACTACAAAAAGATATGCTTCAGGAAAGTCCAATTCAACTCTTACAACGTCAGCGTTTGCTGCTTCAAATGGAGTATTATGCCGAGAAAGAAGCCTTTAGAAAGCAGACTGAGGCTGCTGGTATGCTGCGGAAAGTGAAGCGAGGGGATGCATGGTTTCTGTTAAGAGTGGGCAAACGGTTTTATAATGGACTCAACCAACTGTGCATTGAGGTGTTTCGTACACAAGATGGGGATATTGAGCATAACTTTGAATGTGGTAGACCACTCCTTTTCTTTAAGTTTATTGAGACGGAGAAGGGGACTCCTAATAAGGCTGTTCAGCTGAAATACTATGGTTTTACAGGTACTGTTTCGTATGTAGAGGGCGACAGAATGGTTGTTGCTGTCCCTGATTCCGCACCCTTATTAGACCTTCAATCAGCTTCAGAGCAGATTGGTTGCCAGTTAGGTTTTGATGAAACGAGCTATCAAATGATGTTTGATGCGTTAGACCGTACCATGAAAGCAAAGGGAAATAGACTTGCCTATCTTCGCGACTTGTTCTATTCACGACAAAAGGTTGAGAAGTTCTCCTTTGCTCCGATTCGATTACCTTGGCTGAATCCGACACAAGAAAAGGCTGTTAATGAGGTGTTATGGGCAAAGGATGTGGCGGTAGTTCATGGTCCTCCGGGAACAGGTAAGACAACAACATTGGTCGAAGCGATTAACGAAACACTGATGCGAGAGAGTCAGGTGATGGTTTGTGCGCAGAGTAATATGGCTGTTGACTGGATTTGTGAGAAGCTTGTCGACCGTGGTATTAATGTCCTCCGCATTGGTAATCCTACCCGAGTGAATGATAAAATGCTTGGTTTCACATACGAAAGAAAGTTTGAAGCGCATCCTGACTACCCTCAGTTATGGTCGATTCGGAAGGCTATTCGTGAATTGAGAAACAATAGAAAGAAAGGTTCTGAAAGCTATCATCAGAAGATGGACAGGCTGAAAAGCCGTGCTACGGAGCTTGAGATACGCATCAATGCCGAGCTGTTTGGAGAGGCACGTGTCGTTGCTTCCACCCTCGTTGGTGCTAACAGTAGGATAATGGAAGGTCAGAAGTTCACCACTTTGTTCATCGATGAGGCTGCACAAGCCCTTGAAGCTGCTTGCTGGATAGCCATTCGTAGAGCGTCAAGAGTCATCTTTGCGGGTGATCATTGTCAACTTCCACCGACTGTGAAAAGCATTGCTGCCCTGCGTGGAGGCTTAGGAAAGACCCTGATGGAACGTATCGTAGAGAATAAACCAGAGGTTGTAACGCTGTTGAAGGTGCAGTATCGAATGAACGAAGAGATTATGCGCTTCTCATCCGATTGGTTCTATGGTGGACAGGTGGAGACCGCTCCGCAGATTAAATATCGTGGCATCCTCGATTATGACAACCCAATGGTATGGATTGATACGTCCGATGAAGCTGTCGTTGCATCGTATGATTTAACGGAAAGTGAGGCTAATTTTGCTCCTTCCCAATTGAATAATGATAAGGGAAATGCCTTTCATGAGCAGTTTGTAGGCTCTTCTTTTGGACGTATTAATAAAGGAGAAGCAGAGCTAACACTCAAGACTTTAGTCGATTACTTTACTAAGATAGGGAAGCAGCGTGTGTTAGATGAGCGGATAGATGTGGGCGTTATTTCCCCTTATCGTGCCCAAGTGCAGTATCTCCGTAGCTTGATTAAGAAGCGAGCGTTCTTCAAACCCTATCGAAGTCTTATCAGTGTGAACACCGTTGATGGCTTCCAAGGACAGGAACGCGACGTGATACTCATTTCTCTTGTGCGTTCCAATGATGATGGTCAGATAGGTTTCTTGCGTGATTTACGCCGTATGAACGTTGCTATAACACGTGCTCGAATGAAGCTAATCATCCTTGGTAATGTCCAAACAATGACCCAACACGAATTCTACAAGAAGTTGTGGGAAAGCCTCCCACAGTCCTAACAGTTATTAGGTTTGTTAGCCCAATTGGCCTTATTAGGCTAATTGGGCTAATTGTTTATAACCCCAATTCTAAAATATTTTTTATTTAATTACACGCAGAAAAGTGGATTTATATAATTTTTTTATTTACTTTTGTGTCATAAAAGGAAATCTACTATGTTACAACGAGATTATTTTATTCGCTTGATAGAGGAATTTAATGCTGCTATCTCACGCTTTCTTACGAAGAAAGATGATGACCTGAAGCGAGATAAGGACTTGAAAGACCTTTACAGACAGTATGTTGGAGAGTATGACGTCTTACGTAATCTCTCTGTTGACGAGCTGTTGAAATACGCTAAGGAGCAGTGGAATGGGGCTGAGCGAATAGATAAAATCAATATGGTTGCAGAGTTGCTACATGCTGAAGCAAGCTATAAAGGGCAACCTTTGCGCCAAATACTGTTGGAAAAAGCATACGCTTTATTCGACTATGTTGAGGCGAATAGCTCTACATTCTCTATCGACCGTCATCAGAAGATGGAGGCTATGCGACAAGAGTTAGATAATAAGCTCTCTCAAATAGATTGATGTTTGAGCGGGTAGATACGAAGGAGAATTATTTAATATCATAATAATATCAAGCTAAACCTAAATCACATCATTATGCTTGAGAAGAACATTAGAGAACAGATTATCGAGTTGATACACCAGCAGGTAGTACCTGCTGTGGGTTGTACAGAGCCAATGGCTGTAGCATTGTGTACTGCACGTGCTACAGAGTTGTTAGGTCAGAAACCAGAACATATTAGCGTGTTGCTCTCTGCTAATATTCTGAAGAATGCGATGGGAGTCGGTATTCCTGGAACGGGAATGATAGGATTGCCTATTGCCATTGCCCTCGGTGCTTTGGTGGGTAAGTCAGAATATCAGTTGGAGGTTATCAAGGACCTCACACCTGTTACTTTGGAAGCTGGCAAGACATTTATCAGTGAGAATCGAATTGATGTCAAACTGAAGGACGGTATCACCGAGAAACTATACATAGAAATCACTTGTGAGGTTGAGGGACGTCGTGCCACAGCTATCATCATGGGTACCCATACGAATATTGTTTATGAGGAGAAGGATGGCACAGTCCTGCTTGATAAGATGCAACCCAGTGCTGCAACGGTTGAAGCAGCACCCCTTTGTCTGAACCTCAATACGGTATGGGAGTTTGCTACAACCACTCCTGTCGATGAGATTGAGTTTATTCTTGAGGCAAAACGTTATAATCTTCGTGCTGCAGCTGAGGCTTTGAAAGGAAACTACGGACATTGTTTGGGAAAGATAATGGACCGTCCTTTGAGTCGCGGAATCTTTGGTAATAGCATCTTCTCACACGTTATTGCGAAGACCGCTTCAGCCTGTGATGCCCGTATGGGTGGTGCTTTGATACCAGTGATGAGTAATAGTGGTTCTGGAAATCAGGGTATCTGTGCAACCAATCCTGTTGCAGTCTTTGCGAAGGAGAATGAGAATACACGTGAAGAACTTATCCGAGCACTCACTTTGAGTCATCTCACTGCTATCTATATCAAGCAGAGCCTCGGTCCACTATCTGCCCTTTGTGGTTGTGTCGTAGCAAGTATTGGTTCCAGCTGTGGTATTACTTATCTGATGGGGGGCAACTATATTAATGTTTGTCATTCAGTAAAGAACATGATAGCCAACCTTACGGGTATGATTTGTGATGGTGCGAAGCCAAGTTGTTCACTGAAGATCTCATCGGGAGTGTCAACAGCTATCCTTTCTGCAACGCTTTCCATGGAGGGCAAGCACGTAACGTCTGCAGAGGGAATCATTGATGAAGATGTTGATAAGTCTATCCGCAACCTCACAAGTATTGGTAAGGAAGCGATGTGTATTACCGATGATATGGTATTAAATATTATGACACATAAGTGTAATTAAAAAGACTATTGCACTTCCAACTCAGTCTTATTGTCGAATTATTTTCATGAAAAGAAATATTTTTTGTCGTGAAAATAAATATTTATCTTCATGAAAAGATTTTCTTTTTTTCATGAAGATAAATTGTTTTTAGCCGTTTTGTAGTATCGAATGGATGTCATTTCATCCTACGCTCGCTCGTAGGTTACAATCGTGTTAACATACTTCTCTACCTTTACAATACGTATGTTATCTGGAAGTTTTGGTGCTTCTACACCTTCGTTAACTGTGAAAGGTGCCGATTCTATGCGTATCTCGTCCCATAGTCCTGCATCCAAAAAACTCTGTAAAGTCTTTGCACCACCTTCCACGATGAGACTTTGCTTCTTTTCAGCATAGAGATGCGACAGCACTTCAGCCGGTGTTGCGTATTCTCCAGCTTTTGTCGGTTGACTTGTCAGCACCAATTTTTCTGGACCTGGACCGCTCCATTCCCTCACTGTCAGCTGTGGTTGTTCTAATTCTTCCGTTGTTTTCCCAACGAGAATCGCATCATTCTCCGCCCTCATCTTATGTACTAACATCTTTGTAAAGGGTGTAGAGATAATCAATGGCTGATAATCTTTACCCGGCAAGTTGCCAATGTAAGCCACAGAAGGATTTTTAGTACAAGTAGTTACACTTTCTTCAGTGCTATTCAATATACATATTTTCTCAGGGGTATCTCGGTGATTACTCCCCTCCCTATGGGGGAGGGGTAAGGGGGAGGGGCCAGTTGTTGTGTTGAATGGTGTGTCAGTTGTTGTGTTGAATGGCGTGTTGGTTAGTCTACTTTCTGTTTCTGCCCACTTCAATATCACATAAGGTCGTTTATGTGTATTGTAAGTAATAAACCGTTTATTCAGTTCTAAACACTCTTTCTCCAATACACCCACGGTCACTTCTATCCCTGCTTCGCGAATCTTCTTTACTCCACGTCCTTGCACTTCGGCAAAAGGATCGATGCAACCACACACAACACGGCGCACACCCTTACTGATAATCAAGTCGGCACAAGGAGGTGTTTTTCCATAATGAGAGCAAGGCTCAAGACTGACATACACCGTTGCTTCACGTAGCAAAGCCTCGTCCTCTTTCCTTACAGATGCAAAAGCGTTCACCTCTGCGTGTCCTTTGCCACAGCGTACGTGGTAACCCTCACCGATAATCCTGCCCTCCTTGCTCACAATAACCGCACCAACCATTGGGTTAGGCTTAGCAAGCTGTTGTCCATTACGAGCTAATTGCAGGCAACGACGCATGTATTTTTCGTCAGTTTCTTCTTGTTTCATTTCATTAAAATTCCTATCTTTGCAGCTATGACATACCAAGAATTATGGCACAGACTCACTCCTTTATATGATGAAGGTGAGGCACAAGCAATCGTTCGGCTTGTGTTAGAGGTGCAGTTTGGCATTACGCTGACCGATATATATACGGGCAAAGTTAATGAATTATCCCGAGAAGCGGCGGAGGAATTAGAGAAAATCATCCTTCGTTTGGAACGTTCGGAGCCTGTACAATATGTTTTAGGACGTGAAACCTTTTGTGGGCGCACATTTCATGTGGCTCCGGGCGTATTGATTCCGCGCCCAGAGACTGAGGTGCTGTGCCGTTGGATAGAGGAGGATTACAACCGACCGTATTGTGCCTTGCAACCTCCTATGCCCCTACAGGTCTTAGATGTTGGAACAGGTAGTGGCTGTATTGCTGTTACATTGGCTGCCGACCTACGCAACTCGGCGGTTACAGCGTGGGATATATCGGGTGATGCACTGCTTATTGCACGTGAGAATGTACACCAATGGCAGGTTTGTGTTGAATTAAAGATGGAGGATGCGCTTCATCCTTCAGCAGCAGCTATGCAGCAGAAGTTTGATGTTATTGTGAGTAATCCGCCTTATATTTGCGACAAAGAACGGACAGAGATGGAGGGAAATGTACTTGCATATGAGCCAGAAAAAGCCCTCTTCGTTCCTAATGATGACCCTCTACGCTTCTATCGGGCAATCGCTGAGTATGGCGTGCAGGCTTTGTCAGCTGATGGTGTGCTTTATTTTGAGACCAACCCATTATATATTGATAATGTAAAGCAGATGTTAAACGCATTAGGTTATAAGCAGATAGAACTGCGAGAAGACCAGTTTGGTAAGCTCCGATTCACGAAAGCCATCCGACCATGATACAGAAACGACCTATATTAGAGTCACAAGCTCTGAAGAAACTTGCCGATTTATGTGCGAAAGGCGAACATTGCTCTGGCGAGATGTTAGAGAAGATGCGCAAATGGGGACTATCAGAAGATGCGCAAGCGCGTATTATGGAGAAGTTGATAACGCTGCATTACGTTGATGACAGCCGTTATACGGAGTCTTTTGTGCATGATAAAATTCGCTATAACAAGTGGGGAAGGCGCAAGATTGAGCAGGCGTTGTGGATGAAGAAAGTCGATAGTGCCATCTCTTCGCCTATCCTTGATGCTATTGAAGATGAAGAATTTCTTGAGGTTTTGCGCCCATTGTTAGCGAGTAAGTATCGCACAATTAAGGCAGAGAACGATTACGAACGTTCAATGAAACTGATAAAGTTTGCCATGGGACGTGGTTTTACGATGGATTTAATCCGCAGGTGTATAGATGAAGGTGTCGTTGCTGCGGATGATGATGTAGACTTCGTAGACGATGACACAGACGATTAGTTTATTGGCTCGCCTGATAGACACCCTTGCCCCTCGTTCGTGTACGGTTTGTGGTAGGCGTCTGACCGTTACGGAGGAGGTGATGTGTGCTTGTTGTAATCATTGTCTCCCTCGTACGGGCTATTCTAAGTCGAGTTATGATAATAAACTTGTGCGTCTCTTTTGGGGTAGGATTCCCATAGAAAAGGGTACAGCCTTTTTCTTTTATAAAGCCCATTCTGACACCAGTCGTTTGCTTTATCAATTGAAGTATGGCGGTCATCCAGAGATAGGCGAGCATCTTGGACGTATTGTTGCAGCAGAGTTTGCACAAGATGGTTTCTTTGATGGAATCACAGCTGTGGTTCCCGTGCCTCTTGCTCGCCAGCGTGAGCGAGAAAGAGGGTATAATCAAAGCGTGGAGATAGTGCGTGGTATCAGTGCGGAAACTGGTTTACCTGTCTTAGATAAGGTCTTAGAACGTGTTAGTTTTCACGGTAGTCAGACACAAAAAGGACGTTGGGAACGAAATGAAAACGTAGAGAAAGCCTTTCACCTCCTCGATGCTTCCCCCTTAAACAATCAACACATTTTGTTGGTTGATGATGTAATCACGTCAGGTGCCACCCTCGTTGCAGCCGCCAAAGAAGTCCTTAAAGGGACGAATGTCAAGATTAGTGTCCTCTCATTGGGCTTTGCGAATAATGATTAAGCTGTCTCATTATTCCTTGTTTTATTATTGTTAGTCTATAATTAGTACTCATCTTCGCAAGTAATTAGTAGTTAACAGTATCAGTTTTGGTGGCAGATACGGATATTTTTCTCCCTCTTCTATTGTTGTGTTGATGGTCCGCACATGATGTGTTGATGGTCCGCACATAATGTGTTGATGGTCCGCACCATTGGTGCGGAGGCTTAACACCAATGCAATTTGTCGACGGAAAATTTGCGTTAGATGATTGTTTGGAAGGGGTATACAACTCAAAGCAAATAGAATCACTCTTGTATTTGATAGGAGTAACATCTGTTCTTGTTATCTTCTTTTATAGTCTTTTTATCCTTTAATCTCAGAAAAAATGTGTAAGTTTGCAGTTAGAATATAACCATAAACTATCAAGATGGAAGATTTAAAGAAAGTCTTTGCAGGCAAACTGCTCGGAATTAAAGCTATTAAGTTGCAACCTAACGACCCATTTACATGGGCAAGTGGTTGGAAGTCACCATTCTATTGTGATAATCGCAAGACGTTGTCGTTCCACGATGTACGTTCGTTTGTGAAGCTCGAGTTGGTTCATGCTATCCTTGAGAACTTTCCTGAGGCTACTGCTGTGGCTGGTGTTGCTACGGGTGCTATCGCACAGGGTATGCTCGTTGCTGATGAGTTGGCGTTGCCATACGCATACGTTCGTCCGAAACCAAAGGACCATGGTATGAAGAATCAAATTGAAGGCGAACTCCCTGCAGGTTCTAAGGTTGTTGTAGTAGAAGACCTTATCTCAACTGGTGGCTCTTCTTTGAAAGCTGTTGCTGCACTTCGTGAGGCTGGTTTTGAGGTTGTGGGTATGGTTGCATCTTATACCTATGGTTTCCCAGTTGCTGAGGAAGCATTCCGTGAGGCTAATGTAAAACTTGTTACCCTCACCGATTATGAGCATGTTGTAGAGAAAGCGCTTGAGACTGGTTATATCAAGGAGTCTGAGGTTTCTATGTTGCATGATTGGCGTAAGGACCCAGCAAACTGGAGAAAGTAATCTCTAAGTATTCCGCTGGAAGTAAAGATCTTTCTTTCTTAGGGATTGATTGAATATAATTTTATGTAGAGGGCGCATCCTTCGTGCGTCCCTACATATAGTTATAGAGTTCTATTACAATCAGTTCTGCTTTCTTCCAGTTCTTTTCTCTTAAACTCCCCAATAAAGATTATCAATGACAAAGTTTGAAAGTAGCGTAAAGCAAATTCCTCATTCTCAGCAGTGTGTTTACGACACGTTGAGCGACTTGAATAATGTACAGCGTCTGAAGGAGCGTCTCCCAGAAGGTTCTACGGGTAATGATGATATGGATAAGGTGAAAGAAAGATTACAGAATATCACCTTTGATCAGGATTCCTTGTCTGTGAATGTTGACCCTGTTGGTCAGATTTCTATGCGTATTATCGAGCGTGAAGAGCCTAAGACGATTAAGTTTGAAAGTGCTAATTCGCCATTATCCTTTAATTTCTGGATTCAGATACTGCCTGTTACGGAGTCTTCTTCAAAGATGAAACTCACGATAGATGCTGATATTCCTTTCTTTGCAAAGGGTATGGTGTCAAAGCCTTTACAAGAAGGTATTGAGAAGATTGCCGATGCCTTGGCAATGATTCCATTCGAATAAGACGTTTACCTCCTTCCTAAGGAGGAGGACTTGATGGTTTTTGTATAGATAAAGGAGTAAGGTATGAAGAAGGTTGTTCAGTCTGTTTTGTTAATGCTAATAGTGCTATTGTCATCTTGTGGTGATGTAGTTGACTATGAGTATAGTAGTCATCGTAACTTCTTTACCTTTCACAACGAGACACATCAAGACCCCATCCTTGCCTCAGCGATGAATCCTTTATCGCCGGGTGTGTATTGTACGATAAGAACTAACGTTGTCAGCGGGCGTTATTGTTTCTTCTTTGAGAACAATCAAGGACTGAAATCAAGTGCACCTGTATGGTTTGATGGGATTGATCTTAGGTTGGAGAGTTGGAAACATGTGGGCTTGAACAATGGACTTATTGTTGGTTATGGCAACTTGGACAACCCTTCTCCTTTCTATGCTTACGACTTGCAATGTCCTAATTGCTTCAATACGAATACGCTTCCACTGCGTTCTTATGAGTTGAAGATAAGTAGTGATGGCTTTGCTACTTGTAGTAATTGTCATCGTAAGTATAACCTTAACACTGGCGGAAATATTGTTTCGGGTGATAGTGGTAAGAAACTGATACGCTATCGTGCAAGCAGTACGGATCCATATGGTGTTTTGGGGGTAAATTAAGGTAATTAGCCTGATTGAATTAATAGGTTCAATAGGCGTAATAAGGCTAATAAATAAAAAAACTTGCAAAACCTTTGCCAGTTCGAAGATTTAGCCTTATCTTTGCAAACGGTTTGCCGCAATGGTGGAATTGGTAGACACGAGGGACTTAAAATCCCTTGGCCAGTAATGGCTGTGCGGGTTCGAGTCCCGCTCGCGGCACTTCTTCTTAAATCCTATGCGCATGAAGCGAATAGCATACATTCTTTTGTTCTCCCTGCTGTTAATTTCTTGTGGTACTCGTAGCGGTTACTTCAAGATGGAAGGACGCTTCTTGCATATGAATCAAGGCGAGCTTTATGTGTATAGTCCCGATGGTGGTATTGCGGGTTTGGATACCATCAAGATTGAGGCGGGTCGTTTCTCTTATGAGAAGCCTTGTAGCAAACCTTCTACGTTAATTATCATCTTCCCTAATTATTCTACACAACCCATCTTTGCCGAATCGGGTGAAGCGGTTGAGGTAAAAGCCGATGCTTCCCACTTGAAAGAGATGGAAGTAGAGGGTACGAAGGATAATGAACTCATGACTAAGTTTCGTAAGCAGATTGCAAGTGCTTCTCCTCCAGAGGAGTTGAAGTATGCTATTGCATTCATCAATGACCATCCGGAGTCTGCTGTGAGTGTGTATCTACTCAATCGTTATCTTGTTCAAACAGAATCTCCTGACTATAAACAGGCTGCAAAGCTTTTACCCTTATTGATAAAAGAGCAGCCTGATAATGCCACCTTGGGGCGTCTTCAACGACATCTGTCAGAGCTTGGCTCACTGCCAATCGGTAGTAAGATGCCTAAGTTTTCAGCTAAGGATGTCAATGGAAAGGTGATTAATAACACGACTTTTCAAGGAAAGGATGTTGTCATTATCAATGCTTGGGCGGCATGGAGTTACGAGAGCCTTGATGTCCAACGTGCGCTAAATGATGCAGTGAAAGCAGGAAAGATAGCTGCTTTGGGCATTTGTATAGATGCCAATCCTAAGGAGGTAAAGCAGACTTTAGAGCGTGATGGGATTGAGTTTTCCAATGTTTGTGATGGAAAACTACTGAATACACCACTGCTCAAAACCTTTGGTCTTAATACTATACCAGATAATATCGTCATTCGCAATGGGAAAGTAGTCGAAAGAAACATCACTGCTAATACCATCCGTCAGCGTTATGGCGCAGACTAAAAACCAATATCGTGCTTGTAAAAACATTCTGTGCAGCTGTTAACGGAATGGAAGTCACCACCGTGACAGTCGAAGTTAGTATCACACGGGGCGTGTTGTTCCATCTTACCGGTCTTGCAGACGGAGCGGTAAAGGAAAGCCATGACCGTATAGCTGCAGCACTTCTTAATACTGGTTACAAGTTTCCTGTAGCCGATATCACCGCCAATCTTGCTCCAGCCGACCTCAAGAAGGAAGGCTCCAGTTTTGATCTCCCATTGGCAATAGCTATCTTGGCTGCCAATGAGAAGATGAGTTGTGACCGTTTGCGAGAGTTTATGCTTGTGGGAGAATTGAGCCTTGACGGTACTTTACAGCCTGTTAAAGGCATACTACCCATAGCTATCAAGGCACGTGCCGAGAAGTTTAAAGGTATTATTGTGCCGAAAGCTAATGAGCACGAAGCGGCTGTGGTAGACACGTTAGAGGTCTATGGAATGGATAATATCTTGCAAGTAATTGACTTTCTCAATGGTACATCGAATCCAGAACCTTGTTTTGTAGATACACGGAAGGAGTTTTACGAGCATCAATATGCTTTCGATCTCGACTTTGCAGATGTTCGTGGACAAGAGAATGTGAAGCGAGCTTTAGAGGTAGCAGCAGCTGGTGGACATAATCTTATTATGGTTGGACCGCCCGGAAGTGGTAAGAGTATGATGGCAAAACGCCTTCCTTCCATTCTCCCTCCTTTGTCTCTTTCAGAGAGTTTAGAAACAACTCAGATTCACTCGATAGCTGGTAAGTTACGTCGTGACACAGGACTGATTACACAACGTCCTTTCCGTAGTCCTCATCATACTATCTCTGAGGTTGCACTCGTGGGTGGTGGAGCCAATCCAATGCCGGGTGAAATAACCCTTGCACATAATGGAGTGTTATTCTGTGATGAGTTACCAGAGTTTAATAAACACACTTTAGAGGTACTTCGACAGCCTTTAGAGGATCGTCATATAACGATTTCACGTGCCAAATATACGGTCACTTATCCTTGTAGTTTCATGTTTGTAGCAAGTATGAATCCCTGTCCGTGTGGCTATTTTGCTGACCCTACGCATCATTGTGTTTGTACTCCAGGGCAGATTCAGAAGTATCTTGCTAAGATATCAGGTCCATTAATGGACAGAATCGACATTCAGTGTGAGATTGCACCTCTCCCCTTCAAAGATATATCACAAGCAACACCGGGTGAGTCGAGTGCTGCTATTCGTGAACGTGTTATCCGTGCACGTGCTATTCAGACCGATCGCTTTAGCAGTTATCGTAATATTCATTGTAATGCGCAGATGTCTGAGCGTATGATTCATGAGTTTGCCGAGCCCGATGAAGCCTCTATCAAATTGCTCCGTGATGCTATGGAGCGTTTGAAACTGTCTGCTCGCGCCTATAACAGAATCCTAAAAGTAGCGCGTTCGATAGCCGACTTGGAAGAGTCTGAGGGTGTACAAGTACAGCATATCGCTGAGGCAATAGGCTATAGAAACTTGGATAGGAGCGACTGGGCTGAGAGATGAGCGCGCTCTCAGCCTTATAAAGAGAAGGAAAACTAAGAAAACTATGACCCTAAGATTACTCGAGATGCTAAGACAACTATATAAAGAAGAAATACAATAACACCCAAAGACTTAACAAATATAAAAAAACAAATTCAAAAAGACTATGAGAAAGTTGTTTGCTTTCATGTTGTTACTGCTACCGTTAGCAGTATCAGCACAGACGGATAAGACATTTATGTCTGTCAATTGGGATAAGATAAAGGCAGAAGTGAATGCTAATCCACAGCATGTTCAGCAGTTAGTTGATATTCTTATCAATGTTGACGCTGATACCACATTGACTGCTGAGGACAAAATCTTGGCTGTTTATGGACGGACTTACCTAAATAATGGTAGAGATATGTTTATGGAACTTGATATGATGACAGCCAGGAACGAAGGTAAGTTTGATGTTGCTGCTACGCTTGCAGATAAGGTTCTTGCCAGCAATCCGCTTAATACGGATGCCATTGTGTCTAAGATTTATCACTTTAGAAAACTTTCAACCACCGACCCCGATAAATCATGGATGTTGAGCGATAGCCTTAAGGTCTATTCCGTTCGTTTATCACGCATTCTCGATACAATCTTCATGACAGGTGATGGTAGTAAGGAACACCCTTTCTCAGTGACATCAGTGGGTGATGAATATAATCTTGTCTACTTCTTCTTTGGTATTCCTAAGGTGAATAGTCAGATGGTAGTCGATAGTTGTGACCGTCTTGTTTTGGGCGAAACGAATGCTAATTACACTTCTTCTGACATTTACTTTGATGTAAAACGTGTGTTTGAAATTGAGAATTCTAAGTTTGAACAGCAAGGAGGAAAGGGGAAGTAAGCTGGTTTAACCCAAATCGGTCATTAGACCACAATATGTACATTATTACTATGGTATGGTATTGTTTCCTAACATCTTTTATTTTCTTATCGGCATCTTGTCTGTCTTTATAACTTGACGTAGCCCGCTACGCCTACGTTACACAGCCAAACAATCTGCTCGATAATAAAACAAAATATGTTTAGGCTCTAATGACCGATTTGGGTTAAAAGGCGCTTTCACGCTTGCGTATTTTCTTTATTGAGATATCACAATAGTCATACTCCTTCCCATTTGGGAAGGAGTATTTTGTTGTTTTAGCTTTGCTTTTGTAATTATTTTTCACACCTTCAATTTTAATAGATGCTCTTTAGGCTTCGTAAAGACGCCCAATTAGCTTGCAAAAGACGCCCTTTTGAGCTCTTACTAACGCCCTTTTGAAGGCTAACTAAGCACCTTTTGTTTTATGGTTTTGTAAGTCTTTGATTGCTTGTTAGTTACAAGTGCGGCTTTTATGACCCTTTTTAGCCCTGTTTTATCTAAAAATGCTCTCTGTATTGTAAATGATTTTCAATAACACACGGTTGCTTTCTCTACTGCTAATATGTGTCTTTTATATCTACGGAAGAATGACTCTTGGAAGACAATAATAATCGGTTATTGTGCAAATAGGTCTTTCTGAGAATATTTTAAAGATAAACGAGATATGATGTATTGCTTTTTAAAGTTTGTTTCGTCAAACAACTTTCCTCTGTTCAACATTATATAAAGCTATAAAACTTCAATTTTTGCCCATTTCATCGATAGTTTTCATGTTTATTGTAGGCTTACTTTAATATAGAGCAAAGGCTTTTATGCTTATTTCTAAACAGATTAATGGAGGGTATAAACTGCCGTAGAAAAGTGTGATAAGGATTCTTTTCTTATACACCTTAAGTCTTTTTAGATGTTAACACTTGTTGTTAAAGCTTATAATTGTTATTGTATTTGTTTGTATATTGACTAACGTAAGTAGTTGATAATCAGTGAAGAGTATTTATATATTCGTAACACATCTTTTTATTATCTATTATAAAGCCTTATTTTCGTGTATCTTTGCAAACATCTTCTACAAAAGAAAATTCTGTTACAAAGACAGGAAATAATTTTAAAAACATAAATCAAATTAACAATCATGAAACCATTGCAAACTGAGAGCAGTTCATGGCATAAGATTCTTGCCGTATTGGTGGGACTCATCTGCACCTTGAACGTAGCAGCTCAACAAATCAATGTAAAAGGTTCGGTAACTGACCAGCATGGTGACCCCGTCATCGGTGCAACCATTATGGAGGAAGGTACCAAGAATGGTGTGGTGACAGATATCGATGGAAACTTCGCACTGTCTGTTGCAAGTCCTAAATCGCGACTCCGTGTGACTTATATCGGTTATAAGACTCAGGAGTTACCTGTGAATAATCAGACCGATTTCAAAATCAAGTTGCAGGAAGATGCTGCTAACCTTGATGAGGTCGTTGTCGTTGGTTATGGTACGATGGACAAGAAGGAGTTGACCTCAGCTGTCTCTCACGTATCTTCTAAGAACTTCACACAAGTAGCAAGCGTAGACCCTTCAATGATGATTCAAGGTAAGGTGGCTGGTGTTAGTATTACCAATACAGGTGCTGGTGACCCTAATAATCAGGCAAGTATTCAGATTCGTGGTGTCTCATCCCGTGCTGCAGGCTTGGGTCCATTGATCGTTATTGATGGTGTACCAGGTGGTAATCTTACTAATATCAACCCAAATGATATTGAAAGCTACGACGTCCTCAAGGATGGTGCAGCTTCTGCAATCTATGGTACACGTGGTTCAAATGGTGTCATCCTCGTGACAACTAAGAAGGGAGCACGCGACGGTAACCTCCATACAACTTATAATGGTACAGTAGCTTTCGATGTAATCAAGAAAGACCTCGATATGCTTGATGCTGCAGAGTATCGTGCTAATCGCTTGGCATCAGGTACAGGTTACGACCTTGGAGGTTCAACCGATTGGATGAAGGAAGTAAGTCGAGTAGGCGTGCGTACGGTTCACACGCTGACTCTCAGTGGTGGTAATATTAAGTCTAATTACCGTGCATCTGTTGATTATCGTGATGCAAAAGGTATTGATAAATATTCTGGACGTCGTGAGTATGGTGCACGTTTCTCTTTGAATCATACAAATAAGAGTGGTCTTATTACTTTCGGATTGAATGTAGCTCCCCGTATTGCTTATCGTAAGAATGCAACTTGGGATGTATTCCGTAACGCAATGGAAGCCAATCCAACCACTCCTGTATTCGATCCACAGAATCCTGCATTGTATTATAATTTCAAGGGACAGCCTGCGGAATGGAACCCTGCAGAGCAAGTGAAGCGACAGAAGGATACTGGAACAACTCAGTTGATTGACTGGGATGGTACAGTGAAGCTGAACCTCTTCCCACTCTTACTGAAGAATCCTGGCAAGCAGACTTTGACCAGCCAGTTGACCTATGCTGATCACCAGTATTCTAATTATAATCAATGGTTCCGTCCATCAACCAACACCCGTACTATTAATGCAGGTCGTACAGGTGAAGCAAGCCAAAGTTATGGTAAGGAATCTCTCCAGAGTTTGGAATGGATAAACAACTATACAAACTCTTTTGGAGAGCATAATGTTAAGGTGATGTTAGGTTACTCTTATCAGGAGGCTCTTTATTCTGGCTTTAATGCTGAAAATAAGGACTTCCCTAATGATGCCTTAGAGGACAACAACCTTGGAACTGGTTCTTACATGAAGGATAAGGATGAGTTAGGTATGGGTTCTTATAAGAATGGTAATAAGCTCATTGCTTTCTTTGGTCGTATAAGTTACGATTGGAAGAGTCGTTATATGGTTACTGCTTCATTGCGTCATGAGGGTTCAACGAAGTTTGGTGAGGATTATAAGTGGGGTAACTTCCCTGCTGTATCAGCAGGTTGGCGTATCTCTGACGAAGCATTTATGGCAGGAACAAAGAGTTGGTTGACCGACTTGAAACTTCGTGCAGACTATGGTGTTACTGGTAACCAGAACTTTGATAGCTATAGATCGCTTGACACAATGCAGGGCTTTGGCTACTATATGTATAATGGTAAGTCTTATCAGGTATGGGGTCCTGGAAAGAATCCTAATAGTAAACTCCACTGGGAGAAGGGTAAGAACTGGAACATAGGACTTGACTGGGCGTTGTTCAACGGTAATCTCTATGGTTCATTTAACTATTACAATCGTAAGCAGCAAGACCTCCTTGGTGATTATACAGTCCCAGTTCCACCTTACTTGTTTACTACAACATTCGTAAACGTAGGTACAATGCGTAACTATGGTTTTGAATTTGATGTTACATGGAATGCTATTAAGACAAAGGATTTCTCTTATACTGTGAATGTGGTTGGTTCTACAATGGGTAATAAGTTTGTAAGCTTCAGCAACGATCTGTATGAAGGAAGAAGCTATGAAGACCGTGTTTCAACACAGGATCCTTACCCATTCCATTATCTGCAACGCCTTGAAGAGGGTAAGCGTGTTGGTAACTTCTATATGTTGAAGTATGCTGGTATCGACCCACAGGGCCGTTGGATTGTCTATGATAAAGATGGTGATAAGATCTTGGCAGATAATGCAACCGATGACGATCGTCAGTATGTAGGTAATGGTTTGCCAAAGTTCACGGGTTCAATGACTCACAGTTTCCGTTATAAGAACTTTGATGCAACACTGTTCTTCCAAACAGCACTTGGCTTCGATATCTTTAATATTCATGATTTCTACTATGGAATCAAGAACTTCCAAGGTAATGTAATGGATAAGGCATATAGCAAGAACCTCGCAGTAACACAGAATCCAATTGTTAGCGACTACTTCCTTGAGCCTGGTGACTATCTGAAACTGTCTTCTTTCAGCCTCGGTTACACACTGACTCTGAACAAGAAGTACATTGATGCAATTCGTATCAACTTGACAGCAACCAACCTCTTCACGATTACTAAGTTCTCTGGTATCGACCCATCAACCTATCAGGTGAATGGTCTTGAGCCAGGTGCAACAGGTTCTCGCTCTTACTACCCATCAACTCGACAGTTTATGTTGGGTCTGCAGGTTGACTTCTAAATAAAAAGAAAACTTTTTAGACATTGAAAGAACAATGAATAAGATATATAAATATGCTGCTTTGCTGATGATGCCAGCAGCATTGATGACAACTTCCAGCTGTACAGACTTAACAGAGACACTGTACGATCAGGTTGCTTCAAAGAACTATTACAATACAAAGGATGATGTTATCCGTGCGGTACTTCGTCCGTTTGAGCATGGATTCTGGAGTATCCAGAGCCGTCAGGTACTGAATGAATTAACTGCTGATCAGCTGATTACCCCTACTCGTGAGGACTGGTGGGATGACGGTGGACGCTGGGCTGACTTTCATCATCACAAGTGGGACAACAAACTTGGTGAGGCACAGGCTGAGTTTAACGGCTGTTATCAGGGCATTGGGCAGGCTAATAAGGTAATTGAAGACCTTAATAACCTCACCGCTTCAAAGTTTGGTTTCTCTGATGAAGAGTTTAATAACTTGAAAGCACAGAACCATGTATTGCGTGCTTGGTTCTATCTTCGCCTCTTAGATGCCTTCCGTAACGTTTATTTATCTACAAGTTTCTATGACCAATCAAAGAACTCTACAGAGCAGGTTCAGCCTAAGGAAATCTTTGATTTCATAGAGAAAGACTTAAAAGAAGCACTTCCTCTGTTGACAAAGAAGACTTCTTTGGGTGGTAATCAGAAGTTGCAAGGTCAGTGGACACAGGCTGGTGCGGCTGCATTGTTGGTTCGTCTATATATGAATGCTAAGGTTTATGTAGGTGAAGACCACTTCGCTGATGCTGAGAAGTATGCTCAGGCAATCGTTGATGGTACATATGGAACATACGCTGTTGCCGATCGTTGGGATGCAGCTTTCGACTGGGATAATGAGACTTGTGATGAAGTTATCTTCGCATTCCCTGGTTCTGCGGGTGAAACTCACTGGCACTATAAGGGCGATTTGTACTGGTGGACAGTTCCATCTAAGGCAAATGAGTGGCTGAAGGATACAAAGAGCAAGGAGGGTGCACATAATATTAAGTACTCTGCTTCACCAAGTTATAACCCTAAGGGTGAGAAATATACTTTCGAGTTGGGTATGCCTATCGCACAGTTCAAGAAGTATCCTTCTGATGTTCGCTTGAAGATGTATACCAATCTTGGTAATGGTCGTCGTGAAGGTATGTTCATCTTCGGTAAAATTAAGTACACTGATGCTGATGGTAACCAGCAGTATCTAAAGGATCACCACGGAACTTATGTACTTGATATCCGCGATGCAGTAGGTGTCTTTGGCGCAACAGATGGTAGTAAATGGTTGTCAACAAGCGAGAGCAGTATCAAGCATGGTGATGATAACTCTGGTTGGATGTTTGCTAAATATCCACTCTATTCTGATGACGAGAAGGCTCAGCAGCTTGAAGCAGACTATTGCGAGATTCGTTTGCCAGAGATTATCTATAGCCTTGCAGAGTGTAAGCTCCGTAGTGGAGATGTTACAACGGCAGCAAAACTGCTGAATACGGTTCGTAAGCGTAACTATCCTTCATCTGACTGGTCAACAGTTCTCTATGCTCCAGAGGGTTCTGCAAGTCTCGATATGAAGGAGATGTTGGCAGAATGGGGCCGTGAGTTCTTCGCAGAAGGTCGCCGTCGTGTTGACTTGATTCGCTTTGGTAAGTTCCAGGATGCATGGTGGGACAAGGAGGCTGATGCTGACAAGCATACCGAGATATTCCCATTCCACCCAGAAATCATTGGTGCTCACAAGGGCATGAAGCAGAATCCAGGTTACTAATGATGTTTAACGACTAAAAACTATTATGGATATGAAAAAGTTAATGAAATATGGAATGTATCTGATGTTGGCGCTTCTTGCGCCAGCCTCATTCCAATCATGCAACGATGACAAGGATATTGTGGTCATAACAGAAGAGCTTCCATTGAAGGTTGACCATCTTTATATGGTGGGCGATGCTACCCCTGCTGGATGGAGTATTGATAATCCATACGAGATGACACGTGATACAGAGAATAAATATCTCTTTACTTATCATGGTAAACTAAAGACTGGTGAGATTAAGTTGCCACTCTCAAAGGGTGATTGGGGGGCTACATTCGTCTACGCTCCTGCTGCTAATACTGAAATCAACGATAAAGGTGTTGCCAGTGATGCGATTGATATTCGCAAAGGTGGTGCTGATAATAAGTGGAAGGTAACAAAGACAGGTATCTATACCTTCGCTGTCGATCTCCGCACACGTAAGCTTACTGTTACTTATGAAGGCGAAGAACCAGCAGGTCCAATCCTTCCTATCGAGTCTGAATGGTTGTCATTTATCGGTAATGCAACGCCATATGGTTGGGATATTGATGGCTTGAAAGCAAAGATACAGGATGGTTCTGCTAAGTTTGCTAAGACCTCTTCTAATCCATTACAGTTTACTTATGAGGGTCATCTCAACTTAGGTGAGTTCAAGTTGTCATTTGATAAATCAGATGGATGGAACAACTTGATTCAGGCACCTGTAGCTGATTGTGAGTTCAATCATGATGGTCCTGCAAAGCAGGGTATGGTTGTTGGTGGCGATGACAATAAGTGGAAGGTAACAGAAGCTGGTACTTATACGATTGTATTCGACCTCACAAAGCATGAAATCAAGGTAACGAAGTTTGTTGCTGATGCTCCTGCTCCAGCTGCACCATCTCCTTGGGACACTGAGAATGTATATATGATTGGTAGCGCAACTCCTGCTGGTTGGGTAACTGATAATGGTGTTGCTTTCACGAAGTCAGGCGATCATATCTTCTCTGTTGAGGTTCAGTTGGCAGAAGGCGAAATGAAGTTCATGCTTGATAAGTCTGGTTTCTCAAGCGATAAGCCTTATTTCTTTGCCCCAGAAGAGAATACTGTCATCAACGAATCGGGTGTTGCTAAAGACGGACTTTTCTATGGTACTGAGAGCTCTTATGGTGACAAGAAATGGAAGGTGACCAAGGCTGGAAAGTATAAGCTGACACTTGACTTGAAGAACAAGAAGTTCAAGGCAGAATACATAAGCGCATAACAGAGTTTAAAAACATAAATAACCGGTTAGCTGGTGCTCCAATGCATGGGTTTTGTAAGTATAATGCATGGATTTTATTAGGCTAAAGGCACACAGCTGCCGGTTAAAACTACTTATGATAGAATAAAACAATGAAGAAATATATTTTAGCAAGCTTGGCTTTCGCTGCTCTTCTGACAAGTTGTAACAGCAATGAATGGGATGTAACCAGCGATCTAAGCGTTGATAAGACTGACCCAACAGTAGGTCTTACACCTGTTGCAGAGGCTGAAGGTATGGACTATGCGCCACTTTATTGGAGTGTATATGGTCATCTTCGTGCACAAGAAAAGGCAGGTTCATTCCCAAATATCTTCACAGAGCAAGACTGGGATGAGGCTATTGACTATGTAGCAACCAATCTCAAATCACATGGCTATGATATGCTTGTTACCGATGGTTTCGCTTCAATGAGTGGTGATGATGGTTACATGACACGTTATAGCCGCACAGCGAAAGATGAGAGTTCTCCAGAGGTTCCATTGACTACTATTGTTGCTAAGTTGAAGGCGAAGGGGCTGAAACTTGGTGTTTACGATAGTCCATTCTGGTATCATTATACTAATCCTGATGCCGTTATCCCAGGAACAGATGGTATTAAGGTGAGCAGTCTGGCTTATGATCCAACAAAAGATAAAGACATCAAGCATCCAAACTCAAAGGATCAGTTTGGTTGGGTAGTAACAGATCACCCAGGTGCAGAGCAGTTTTTTGAAGGATTCTTCAAGCATTATTCTGATTTAGGTGTGAAGTTTGTACGTATGGACTTCCTCTCTTGGTACGAAGATGGTATGAACTATACTGACGTTATCGATAAAGGTTATGGTCGTGAGCGTTATGTAAAGGGTATGCAGTGGATTAACAAGTATGCACAGAAGTATGGCGTATATGTTTCACTCGTAATGCCTCACCTCCGTAATAATGCTATTATCGAGAGATATGCGGGTAATATGGTACGTATTGATGCCGATGCACTTGAGGGTACTTGGTATCGTTTTTCTGACAACAATCGTGGTAACCTGCGTGGTGGATGGCCTAATTCAGAGAATGCTTTTGATGGTTTCATTAACTGGTCAAAGATTTCTGGCCGTAAGAAGATTCGTCTTGATGGCGACTTTATCCGTATTGCAAGCTATGCAGATGATAATGAGAAGATGTCAGTTATCTCTCTTCCTTTGATGGCAGGTGGTCCTATCTCTATCACAGATATGCCAACTGGCGACGACTTGAAGTTCTTCCAGAACGACGAGATGCTTGCTTTGCAGAAGGATGGTTTTGTTGGTCAGCCATTAGAGCGTAACCTCTGGAATACTGATGGAGAGGTATGGTATGGTCAGATGAAGGATGGCTCTTGGGTTATCGGTCTCTTCAACCGTGATCAGGCAGCAGCAACTCGTTCTATCGACTTGACAAAGGTTGGTATTACTGGTACTTGGTCTGCACGTGACCTTTGGAAGCATGCTGATGAAGGAACTGTAAGCGATAAGATTGAGGCAGTCATCCCTGCACATGGCTGTAAGATTATTAAGTTGACAAAATAAAGACCTTACCTGCTGATTACTTAAATCAGTAGAAGATTATAAACAATCGGGCTAAACGGAAGAATCCGTTTGGCCCGATTTTGTTATTGGGCTAATTGGACCAATTAGGCTAATAAGGCCAATTAGCCTAATATTTTTTATTAGTTCTATTAGCCCTATTAGGCTAATAAGTCCAATAACCCCAATAGGACTAATAGCTTATTACTTTGTTATAATTTTTCACATCCTGATTTTTAATAGATGCTCTTTTAGCTTCGAAAAGACGCCCAATTGGCTTCGAAAAGACGCCCTTTAAGGCTCTTACTAACGCCCTTTTGAAGTCCAATTAAGCACCTTTTTCTTTTTAAGTTTATAAGTCTTTGATTACTTGTTAGTTATAGATAGGGCGTAAGTAGTAGTTTTAATTCCTGCAATTTGTGAAAAATAGCCTTGTTGTTGTAAATATATTTCGTAGCGTGTGTGACGTGGTACTAAAGTAGGTTTGCTTGTATTCGCTTTGTTTGGGTAGTATAAAACAAAGCAGCCGCATTACCAGTGGGGCAATGCGGCTGCGACCTAAGTTTCAATAAAATAATTCAGAGAGTGTCTTATAGTTTAACGCTGAGACCTACATACCATGTTGCACCGTAAACTGGAGCATACATGAAGGCTGCATCATCTGTGTGTTTCTCGTCCTGAATATAGCTAAAGATATTCTTAGCACCTGCATAAACCGTACATGTACCGAAACGTTTTGCGGCACGGCAGTTGAAGAGCATGAAGGTGTTTGTCTTCTTAATCTTTGATGTTGCACCATCGTCCTCAGAGTTATAGTCGATGTACATTTTTCCCTGCAATGAGCTTGTGAGAGAGAAACTCCATGTGCCAGGGGTATAATCGAGGTCGATATCGCCAGTCATTGCTGGGAAACGAGAGATGTTACGACTGTCTTTAGCATACTGCAGACGCTGTGGGAACTCTTTTACAGTCTCATCGTTAGGGTCTGACCAGTCTGCACGCTCGTGCTTAAACTTACCTTGATTGAAGGTCCAGTTAATACCAGCATTGAAGTTGCGGAAGAGATTTGCCTTTGCACCTAATTCTACACCTTGTACGTAGGCATCGTCAACATTCTCCCACTGATAAGAATAACCGAACTTCTTAACCTCATCGTCTGCAGGAGAGAACTGAATCTTATCCTTCAAGTTGGTGCGGAAGATGTTGATGCTGAATTGATACTTCTTTGCATAGTAGTCTGCTGAGAGGTTATAGCTGATAGCACGCTCACCCTTGAGGTTAGATGATTTCCACACACGTGGCGAACCACTACAGAGGTGGAGGTCCTCAGAAAATCCGTAAGGTGCACGGAAACCTGTACCAACATTAGCACGAAGAACGAGAGAAGGGGTCAATTCGTATTTGATAGCAATACGTGGATTGACGGTTGTTTTACTGAACTTTGTTGTTGGGAAGGCGCTGTCTGAAACCTTTACGCTGGTAGCGTACTCCTCGCCAGAGCTATGAGAATCAACACGGATACCCGGTACAACGGTCAATTTTGGAGTCACGTTCCACTCATCCTGTACGAAGAAACCAAGCTCGTTGGCGTGTTTCTTACCGATAGAAGTGTATGGAACGCCATAGTAAGGACTTGTCTTCTCATCCTCAGCAGAGATAACATAGAGTCCAGTCTCACGCAAACGAGTGAAGTAACCCTGTACACCACCAAGCAATGTATGGTTGCCAAGGATTGAAGTGAAGGTGAGCGATGGTGTCACCGTATTCTCCTTAGCAATGTATGGACGCATCATAGAAACGTCAGGTTCTGCACCATCTTGGTCTGGATGTGCTGGATCCTTGTGAGAATCCATGTAGTCATGGAGGAAGGTATCGTTTGTTGCCTGACGCTTATGATATACATACGCTGTCGTGAGGTTCAATTCTGAGTGCTTACCGATAGGCAAGGTGTAAGCAAGGTCAGCTGAAAGACGGTTGGTACGGATGTCTTCTGTACCGTCAGTGTATGGGTTCAGATATTGATCATTTGTCATGACACCACCGAAACGATGCTCATCAATCGCCTTACCACGCAATACGAGTTTATCGTTCTTAGCAAAAGGCTGATAGAAGTAAAGGCTGAAACCAAGGTTGTTCATCGTCTCGTCTACACGGTCAGAGATGCCATCCTTGTTCTTTACTTCCTTACGTGTAAGACCATTCTGTGTGCGGTCGATAGCATCCATCTGTGTACGCTGTGCGAATACACTCAGACCAATATTGTTATAACGCATAGATCCAGAACCCTTATAGCTCTTGAAGCCAAAGTTTCCGAACTGAATGTCACCATTAACAGAAGGCTCAAAGGTTGGTTCCTTTGAGATAATATTGATAGCACCAGCAACGGCACTACTTCCATAGAGGGCTGAACCTGCACCCTTAACTACCTCAAGACGGTCGATGTCATTGGTTCCAATCTGCTGTAAGCCGTAAACACCAGCAAGACCAGAGTAGATTGGCTCACCATCAATGAGTACCTGTGTGTGCTCAGCACCCAAGCCTTGCATACGTACTTCAGAGAAATTACAGAACTGGCACTGCTGTTCTACACGGATGCCTGGTACACCTTCAAGTGCTTCGTATAAGTTCTGGGCGTTCTTCTTGGTGATAGCTTGTGATGTCAGAACCTCTGTACGGATAGGAACATCCTTTACAAAGTGGCTGGTACGAGTACCAGTTACAACGACCTGACTCAACTCTAATGGGTCTTTTTCCAGTTCAAAGTAGACTTCAGTACCTTTATTATTAACCATGTCTACCTCTTTTTCCTGCTGCTGATAACCAGCGAGTGTAGCTATGATAACTTGCTTTCCTACAGGAAGATTACTTAATTTAAAGTGACCCGAAGCATCGCATTGAGTTTTAAGGTTCGTACCTTTTACTTGGATTACGGCATGAGAAAGGTGTTTTCCACCTTCTTTTGCCTTCACATCACCGAAGAGCATTGCGTCGGTGTTTTGTGCCATGGATACAAGAGAGCATAACATGGCGGTCAAGATTAGTAAATATTTCTTCATTATGTTATTATATGGTTTGTAAATAACTTTGCAAAGTTATGTTATTTTTATAAACGTGTCAATACCTAATAGTAGGTATTTTGAAGATTCTTCCGTTAAATGCGTAGATTGTTAATAGAATGAGATTCATCCACATACATGGTATGATTTCCTCCAATAAGATTGTTTTATAAAGGCTCAACACCCAATAACCATCACCCAACACCGGTATAATTACCTCCAATAGGATGGTTTTATAAAGGCTCAACACCCAACAACCATCACCCAACACCAGTATAATTACCTCCAATAAGATGGTTTTATAAAAGGGGATAAACTACATGATAAATGTCATTAGGTACGAAGTCTATCTGTCTTCACAAACAAATTATTCCCTTATTACTTGAAGTTTGTAAACTATTTTCGTGCAATTCAAAACCAATACATGCTCTTTTGGCTTCTTAAAGACGCCTAATTGGCTTGCAAAAGGTGCCCTTTAAGACCCTTATTAACGCCCTTTTGAAGTCCAATTAAGCACCTTTTGTTTTGCTGCTTTATAACTAATTGACTTACTGTTGGTTGCAAACCTGCTTCTTATATGTGTTTTCGCCGTTAGTTATAGAAGTTTTCTTTGAAATTATGTAATGATTTTTCAAATCCTTATCTACATGTTTTCGAAGTCTTAAAATGAAAAGGTTTTCAATGAAATTGGATGATAATAGGGTGGATAGACTCCTTTGATGTATGTGAGTCTATAAGCTTTTTGATTGCTGTAAGGCTAATAAGGTTAATCAGACTGATAAGCCTAATAAAAGTCAGAAATGTAGTTTTTCTTGTCAATTTAGGAATAACTCTTGCAGGTTTCAATATTTTCAATTTACTTTGTATGCAAAACAATAAACCTAAACTGTTGAAGACAATTCTCACAATAACAGGTTCAGATAGCACTGGTGGCTCTGGTGTGCAGGCTGATATCAGAACGATAGCAACCTTAGGAGGCTATGCTGTGTCGGCTGTAACGTCTGTCACGGTGCAGAATACCTTGGGTATTCAGGCTTTCTATGACCTTCCTGCGGAGATTGTTAGAGGACAGATTGAGGCGATTATCAATGATATGCAGCCTGATACGGTAAAGGTGGGAATGATTAGAACCATAGAGACCTTGGCTGTCGTGGTGGATGCACTGTTGAAGTATCGTCCTCACCATATTATATATGACCCAATTGTGACGGCAAGTAATGGTGACAGATTGATGACAGATGACGTGATAACACAGATACGTTGTCGTTTGCTGCCACTTTGTTCGCTTGTCATTCTGCGTGAAGGAGAGGCTGAAAGAATCTTTGATTGTTCTTCGTTGAAGGGAGAAGGGAGTCGAACAGTCCGCTCGTTTGTGTTGGACGATCCTTTACAGCATGGTCTTGCCAATAGCTTTTCATCAGCGCTTGCGGTCTATCTTAGTCAAGACGAGCCGATGGATGAAGCGTTACAACATGCTCGGGAGTATGTCAGAACGCTTGTAGCAAGGAAGAGTGATATCAGTGGACGGAGTAGTCAGCTGTATAATGAATTCTTAGAAGCTGTTCAGTTGCATTATCATACGAATCGTGATGTTGCCTTTTATGCTGATTGTCTGAATGTTTCTCCACGTTATCTGTCGCAGGTGGCGCATAGAATATCTGGTAAATCTCCCAAATGTATCATTGATCATACATTAGCAGAGGCACTTGCCTGTCAGCTTCGAACGACACAGAAGACCATTCAAGAGATTGCATATGAGCATGGTTTTACCTCACAAGCTCAGTTCTCTAAGTTCTTTAAGAAGCAGATGGGACAGACTCCGAGTGAGTGGCGAAGGTCGTAGGGGGACCTCCCCCAGCCCCTCCAAAGGAGGGGAGAGCCTAACGGGATGAAGTAGGGGCAACTCTATAAGTCCCCAAGGTTGTAACATCAGGTAGGGGAGAGCCTAATGGGATAAAGTAGGGGGCAATATTAAACGCTTTTGTTCTTACGCTTTTCTCATCGTTTTAAAAGGAATTTCTAATATTAACTAACACATATAACATCTTCATGTACACTCATTCGTGAGTGAAACATGGTAGAAATATAAAAAATTAAAGTAATATGGCAAATAGACAAGAACTAAACCGCAACCTCGCTCAGATGTTGAAGGGCGGTGTAATCATGGACGTAACAACACCAGAGCAGGCTCGTATTGCTGAAGCTGCAGGTGCTTGTGCAGTAATGGCATTGGAACGCATCCCTGCTGATATTCGTGCAGCTGGTGGCGTATCACGTATGAGTGACCCTAAGATGATTAAAGGTATTCAGGAGGCTGTGACCATCCCTGTGATGGCTAAGTGCCGTATTGGTCATATCGCTGAGGCTCAGATTCTGCAGGCAATTGAGATTGATTACATTGATGAAAGTGAAGTTCTATCTCCTGCTGATAATATCTATCATATTGACAAAACACAGTTTGAGGTGCCATTCGTTTGTGGTGCACGTAATTTGAGCGAAGCATTGCGCCGTATTGCAGAGGGTGCAACGATGATTCGTACAAAGGGTGAGCCTGGTACAGGTGATGTTGTGCAGGCTGTTAGCCATATGCGTTTGATGCAGAGTCAGATTCGTGAACTCGTTAGTAAGCGTGAGGACGAACTCTTTGAGGCTGCTAAGCAGTTGCAGGCTCCATACGACCTCGTGAAGTATGTACATGAGAATGGTAAGCTTCCTGTAGTGAATTTCGCTGCGGGTGGTGTGGCAACTCCTGCCGATGCTGCGTTGATGATGCAGTTAGGTGCTGAGGGTGTGTTTGTTGGTTCTGGTATCTTCAAGAGTGGTGACCCTGCTAAGCGTGCCGCAGCTATCGTTAAGGCAGTTACAAACTATAATAACCCTAAGGAGTTGGCAGCATTGTCAGAAGACTTGGGTGAGGCTATGGTTGGTATCAACGAGCATGAAATTGAAGTGCTCATGGCTGAGCGTGGACAATGAGAATTGCCGTTCTTGCCCTGCAGGGGGCGTTCTTAGAGCATGAGTTGATGCTCAATAAGTTGGGTATCGAATGCTTTGAGGTGCGTCGATTAGAGGATTGGCAGCAGGAGAAAGAAGGATTGATAATCCCAGGTGGTGAGAGTACCACACAAGGAAAACTCCTTCGTGAACTTGGACTGCTTGAACCTATTCGTGAAGCCATCGAAACTGGGTTGCCAGTCTTTGGTACTTGTGCAGGCTTGATACTCCTTGCTCGTGAAGTAGAGGGCAATAGTCCGTCAGCGCCAGTTCCTCCTCGATTGGGTACAATGAGTATGACAGCTGCTCGTAACGCCTATGGTCGTCAGTTGGGTAGTTTCCATACGGAGGCTCCTTTTAAGGGAATTGAGGGCGATATCCCAATGACTTTCATCCGTGCACCTTATATAAAGGAAGCGACAGGAGAGGTAGAAGTTCTTTCAGAGGTTGATGGTCATATCGTAGCTGCTCGCCAAGGAAACCAGCTTGTTACTGCCTTTCATCCAGAATTGGATAGTGATATGCGTGTGCATGAATACTTCTTGGAAATGGTGAAGGGTAGATGATACCTTAAAGGAAAGTACAACTAAATAATGAATATAGGCTGTTACAGATGCTCATTGGCGTCTGTAGCAGCCTATATATGTTTTTGTTATCTTCTAAAGAGTTAATATCGTAGCTCTTAGCTAACAATAAGTTGTTCTCTGCTTGGCTACATCTTGTAATGCGTTAAGAGCTCCGCACCATTGGTGTTTAGCCTCCGCACAATAGGTGCTAAGCACCAGCACGAGATGTGTTGGATGTTAAAAGTGTTGTTGGAGATGGTTGAATAGGGTTTTACGGGTCGTTATTCTTATAATAAGATAAGAATATGTAGCTTGTTGGGAGTATGCTTATCGGTTAATATTGATAAGTTCTGTAAGCCAGTATTTACCAATAAAATGTTTGTGATACCAGACTTAAAGACATAAAAAAAGGACTACCGCTGTAGTCCAACCTTTGTTAACCTTAAATCTAATACTATGAAAAACACGTTGCAAAGATAAAGAGTATTTTTTATATTTGCAACTTTTCCAATGTCTTTTTTTAGCATATGATGTATTATTGATTTATATCAAGAAGAATGCGTGACAAATTGATAGTTTAATATAATTTCTTTTTAGCCATCACAACTGGCTTGATGAGGTTCTATTAGGTTGCTCTTCTAAGCAAAAATCTTCGATTTATTGTATAATGACCAATTGATTATTGTAGTGGTCGAGTATCTTGTTTATGAGATGAACGAGTACACTATTATCTCAGATTTTTCTTCTATTGATAGAATAAAGAAAGATGAATATAACCTGAAAGAAAGACTAAAGTCTGAAAGAAAAGTTGAAATATAGCTTATAAAAAAGCATTTTTATCCGTTAAAACTTTGTTATGTCATTTTTTAAGCCTATCTTTGCAAAAAATAAAAGGATTAAGACGTTTAAGGATATGGGATTCCGGCATTCAGTGAGATTGATGTTGGAATTCTATCTTTTTTATGTCTATTGAAAAACGATTAATTTTTAAAACAAGATATTATGGCTTATATGTCACAGGAAGGTTACGACAAACTCGTAGCCGATTTGCAGTATTTAGAATCTGTTGAACGTCCCAAGGCATCTGCTGCTATTGCCGAAGCTGCCGATAAGGGTGACTTGAGTGAGAATTCTGAGTATGATGCTGCTAAGGAGGCACAGCGTCATCTGGAAGCACGTATTGCTGAATTGAAGATGACCGTGGCACAAGCAAAGATTGTTGATGTGTCACGTTTGAGCACTGATGCCGTACAGATTATGTCTACTGTTGAGATGACAAACGTAAAGACAAATGCTAAGATGAAGTATACGATTGTTAGTGAGACAGAGGCTAACCTAAAGCAGAATAAGATTTCAATCAAGACTCCTATTGCACAGGGCTTGTTGAATAAGAAGGTGGGCGATGAGGTTGAAATCACTATCCCTCGTGGTACTATCACTCTGCGCATTGATAAGATCTCAATTGATGCATAACAATAAAACAAGGAGGTTTGTATGACAATATTCAGTAAGATTGCAGCGGGTGAAATTCCAAGCTACAAGTGTGCAGAGGACGAACAGTTCTATGCTTTTCTCGACATTGATCCTGTAACAAAGGGACATACACT
>CAUTPS010000022.1:0-37717 GCA_963540415.1 uncultured Prevotella sp. | reverse complement strand
CTCCATTGGAAACGGTATTTTCTGTTGCCTGTGCCTTGGTAATGGTAAAATCGTCAGGTTCTATGACTTGCCCGACATTAATTCCTGTTTCTGTTTCTAATTCTTCCTTGGGCATTTTGATTTCAGAAGTACCGTTCACAGGCTCCTTGACCTTATTCTCTGTCTTTATTATTGCTTCTTCCTTGATTTCCTCTGCCACCACTTCTTCTTTGGTATATTGTCCCCTGACTATTTCTTCCAGTTCGGCTATCTCGTGCAATTTCTTAGGAGAGAAGTACAGGTCACGTTCAATGCCCAGTCCTCTTACTTTTACGCCTTCCATCTCATCGAGGGACATATTGCCAAGCTCCCAGCCGTAACCCATTGTCACGGCACCGAAGCCAATGCGGCTCTTAGGATCATATTCCAGAAGGTAGGCTGTGTATGCTCCCATCGGGAAGAAATAGCGTGCATACGCAACCTTATCGCCAATGAGTTCCTTTTCCGTGCTGTAAAGTTTAGGCAGTTGCTTTCTGATACTGTCGGGCATGAGGTTATAGGCATCGTTTATACCCTTGTCTTCAGTCTTTGTCTTCTCTGTTTCTTCTTCCCGACTTATGGTAATACCCAACTTGCGAAGCTGTTTCTCTGCTTCCGCCTCTCGCTCTACCTCTGTCATCGGTATACCGGTCTCATATAGTTTACGGTCGATACGTTGTCCCATTTCAAGGGAGAGCCGTGTTCGGAGACTTTCTGCCATTTCCTCAATCCCTCCCGTGAACCGATACTCCCATGCTGGTCTTCCATAAGGGTCTGTACCCATTATGCGCTCTGTGGCAATGGTGCGATGAGATATGTCTTTCCAATCTCCTACAAAAAGAGAGTTATGCTTGAAGACGACAGAAGAACCTTCTTCCTTGAGAACGGAAACGGTTTCTACGAACTGCTGTTCAATACCCTCGCTGATTTCTTTACCAGTCTGCTTCTGTAGGACGATGAGGTCACTGCCTACGTCCGTTCCTGCATTGTCTGAAAACATACCCGATGGTAGTCGGAGAGCGGAGATAAGGCGGCTGTTCTGCATGAGGTAACGGCGTATGGCTTCATTGCGGGGACTGTCCAAAACGCCCTGTGAAGTGATAAATGCCAGCAAGCCACCTTCCTTGATGCAGTCCAGACCTTTCACGAAGAAGTAATTGTGGATGGCACGTGTGGACTCGCGCTTGAGAGTGTCCTTGCCTTTGCTATACTCTCGGTCATAGACCATGAAATCACCAAAAGGAATGTTACTTGTAATAAGGTCGTACTTATCCTTCTCTTCCAGTTCTCCAATAGCTTCAAAAGGCTCATTTCGGACGAAGATATTGCCTTTACCATAGGGGTGCAGGGCTTGGCTGATGCGGGCAGTGAGCAGGTCCTTTTCCATTGCATCTACAACTCCAGCTTGCTTTGCAAAGGTCTCTGCAAAGGCACCCATGCCAGCCGAAGGATCCAAACATCGACGTATGGGTACATTTACAGAAGTGAGAGCATCGGCAATGGCGGTGACAATACGGGTATCAGTATAGAAGGAGGTCAGCACGCTTGCCTTGATGCTCTCCCAATACCGCTTGGCGGTGTTGGCATCTACGGCTTCACGATAAATCATCTGTTTGAGCTGCTGTGTCGGTTCAAAGAGATTCTGTTCAGACTTACTCCAATAGCGTATGTCATCGGGGTTATCCGTACGGTTGAGTACACATTTCAAGCCACCGAAGCCCTGATAGATGCGCAATATGCCTTTCTCAGCTTCGGTGGCTTCACGGCGTTCTTTCTCTAATCGCAAGACCACACGGATAGCCTCCGTGTTGGCTTGTAGGACTTCTTTCTTATTGTATGCCATAAGGTATAACGTATTCTATTATGGGAATAATCACTCTGACACCTAAGTTTGACCGTAATGTCAGACTTTAGTATCAGAAATGAAGTAATATGCTATTTCCGTTTCTTGTTTTGCTCAAACTCAAAGGTGGTGGTATAATCGTTCTTCAAAGCCAGTCGGGCGTTGAATTTCTTTCCTGCCTTGCTGGTCAGTCCTTTAAGGATAGGCGTACGACCAGAACTTATCAAGTCACGGATATTATCTTCAGAGAGATGTATGCCGCAGACTTCACGAAACACGTGGAAGCCACAGCTTTCATGACTGCACTTGGCAACCTTGGCATATATGCCGACACTCTGCTGTCCGCACTTTGGGCAGCGGTAGACAGGATAGGACTTCTGCTCTGAAGAAAGCGAGAGGAGTTCCTCGCAGATTGTTCCCACGTATGAATTAATGCCCTGTGCGAACTTATCAGATGGCATCTTTCCTACTTCAATAGCGGCAAGGGCAAGTTCCCAACTGCCTGTCATCTCTGCATTGGCAATCTTCTTATCTTTGACTATCTCATAGACAGCCAGGCCTTTTTCTGTCGGTATGATGGCTTTCTTGTCTCTTCGGATATAGTCACGGAGGATAAGCGTTTCGATGATGTTGGCCCTTGTGGCAGGTGTGCCAATACCGCACTCTGCCATTGCCTTGCGCTTATCGTCTTCCTTCACTTCCTTGCCAGCATTCTCCATAGCAGAAAGCAGTGTCGCTTCTGTGTAGAGAGGTTTAGGTTTGGTCTTATGCTCGTTGATGTCCGCATTGACAAGGGATAGGACTTCACCTTCTGTCAAGTTCGGCAATGAAGACAAAATCTGTTCATCGCTATCCTCTTTCTTTTCAGCTTCTACTTCTTTACCTTTCTGTACAGCTTTCCAGCCTAAAGAGATTTGTCGGTATGCTTTCCAAGTAAAGGTATCGGTGCCATCCGTGAACCGTACCTGCATACGCTCTTCCTCGGAATCGAGAGAAAAGGCTTCTACGAAGCGATTAACTACCATTTGATAGATAGTTGTTTCATCTGCCGACAATCCTAATGGTGTTTCACCTGTCGGTATGATGGCGTGGTGGTCAGTTATCTTTGTGTTATCCACCGAATGGCGGTTAAGCGGAGTCGGAAGTGTTTCTACTATCTTGCGGAGCAGGGCGGATACTTCCTCGAAGACATCCTCGCTGATGTATCGGCTGCCAGTACGGGGATAGGTCGTGATTTTCTTCTCATAGAGACTTTGGGCTATCGAGAGGGTTTTGTCTGCAGAAAAGCCGTGGCGTTTGTTGGCATCTTTCTGCAAGGCAGTAAGGTCGTACAAGAGTGGTGGCGGTGTACCAGCCACCTTTCTTACGACCGATTCCACTGTAAGCTGGCTCTGATTGCGAAGTGCAGCGAGAGCAGTCTGTGCCGATGCTTCACTCTCATAGTCTGCACTGCCAATGGCTTTCAGCGACAAACCCTCTATCTCTGTGAGAACGGATAATTTCCAATAGGGTACGGAAGAGAAATCACGGTTCTCTATGTACCGACGGCAGACCATAGCAAGTGTCGGGGTCTGTACCCGTCCCAATGAATAGCCACCTTTACGGGCGATAGACATTGCACGGCTTGCATTGATACCTACCAGCCAGTCGGCTTCGCTCCTTGCCTTGGCGGAATAATAGAGATTGTCGTAACTGCTTCCGGTCTTGAGGTTGGAAAGTCCCTCACGAATAGCCTTGTCTGTGAGTGAACTTATCCAAAGACGATCGAAAGGCTTTCTACAACCAAGATGTTGGTAGATATAGCGGAAGATAAGCTCACCCTCTCGTCCTGCATCAGTAGCGACGATGATACGATCCGTCTTGTCGAAGCATGAACGGATGACTTTAAGTTGCTTCAATGCTGCAGGGTCTGATATATACTCCTTATCCTTACGTACCTGTCGTACCACTAACTGAAAGGGATTGGGACGAATGGGCAAGTCCTCGGCTTTGTAGGCAGAAAACCCGTAGGCTTCGGGCATGGCAAGGGCGATGAGGTGTCCCATTGCCCAAGTTACCACATAACCGTTACCTTCTAAAAAACCGTCTTGTCTGTTGTTTGCTTCTACGATACGGGCTATATCTCTGGCTACCGAGGGTTTCTCGGCAATAATACATATATTCATTTGTTTTTATAATTTTAATTTGTAACTTTGCACCAATATATTTTCTGCACTTTGTGTGGAATATCATCAGGCTTTGGTATAATCAGTCATATACTGCCTTTATTGATAAGTTTTACAGCAGATTGCTTGACAATCTTAAGTTTTACCAGAAAGGAGAAACAGTTTATGAATTCAAATTATATTATATTGGCTCTTGGGGTTGTGGCAGATAAAGACCTTTGTACATAAAGATGATATATTCCTAATACATATAGTGATTAACCCCGCTGCCGCCACATACAGAGACTCGCAAAAGCGAGTCTCTTGTTTTTTACATCTTACGTCCGCGACGCTGTTGTTTTTTCTCGTCCTGCTTCTGCTTTTGGGCGGCAGTGGGCTGCGTCTGCCCGGACTTTAACGGCTCATTTACGTTCTTGGTGGCTTCGTTGGTCTTGCCGTGGTTGTTCACGGCTACCTGCGTTTTGTGTTCTTCGGCTACTGCAACCACCTTTTCTTTGCTGGTTTCCTGCTTCTTGTCAGGATTCCACTTGTAAAAGCGTGGGCGGTTCTGATCCTTGTCCATGCGAACGTATGCGTTGAAAGGTTGCCCTTGTTTATCCACCATATTCTTTAGATATAGTGTGCGACCGCTATCCAATGCTTCACGCTGTTTATCTGATAACTCTAAGCCGCAGAGCTTATGGGGTACACCTTGCTGCTGTGTCTGTTTGTGTTCCTGTCGTTCTCTTAAACTCTTGTTGTCACCAAAGATGAACTCAATGCCCTTTCGCTCGGCATTGACCTGAAGCGTGGCATTAAAAGACTTGCCGCTCTTGGCAGTCATGCCTTCAACCTTCACGGCTTTACCTTCCACAAGGTCTTTATACTGAGCGTCAGAAAGAGTCACGCCCTTGATTTCCTTGGGGATATTTACACGGTCGGCACGCAGGGCTATGATTTCATTGGTCTGCGGGTCGATAGAGACGTAGGCAGAGAAAGGCTCAGCGTTCTTGGGAGTCACTTCGATGGTTTTACCGAGATTGCCCGTAGTGAGAAGTGTCTCCTTTTCTTCGGGAGAGAACTTGTAGCCCATATAGGGAAAATCAAGCTGTGGTTCTTTTCTCAGAGGATGAATTGCCAAGCCGACATTGCCGTTATCGTCCATGCGGAAAGCAAGGCGGGCTTCGGTGTAGATAGTAGTGTCTCCAATAGGTATGGCAATCGTCAAGAGATTGCTCTTCTGCCAATTGAGCATCTTGTCTAATTCTCCACTCTGCTCCAATCTTTCACGGGAAAGACCGAGAGCGGCGAGTTGCTTCCAATCAACCTTCGACTCATCGATGGCAGTAGCATTCTTCTGCTGGGGCAGATAGTCCTCAAAGGGAACGCCAATCTCTGCCAGTTGCTGTTTGTTTTCGGGCTTCTCACGGCTTTGCAGCATGGTACGCAGGTTGTCCACGCCCTGCTCCACATTGTCTGCCAATACCTTGTACAGTCCAAAATGAGTCGGGTTATTGAACTGTTTGAGGAAGTTGGTCATGAAGTTCTTCAGAAGTCCGTCCTTGTTGCTGAACTTCAAGAATGCCGCTTGGTTGGCAGCGACAGCCTCTGTTGTTTTAAGGTTTCCCTTGTCGTCAATACCAGAAACTACGGAGAGTTTTCCCGCTTCCTTTTCGTTCGTTACCTCCGTGCGGTCTTCCAAGACCAGCACATAATTGTCATTGCTGTTTGATTCCATTGCTTGATAATTTTAATGATGAATACTGTTATCAAGCTGCTAAATTATAGGTATATGAAGAGATGAAAAAGTTTTTGGGGAAAGCAGGAAATAAAGGGAGATTACAGGAAATAGTCGTTTGTGCGTTGTAATATCTTACTTACAGGAATTCTAAAATGCCGCTTTGCTAAGTAAGATATAGTTGCTATAATAAGAAAATCCCCAATTACCTGCTGGATAACTGGGGATTTTCCTTGTTATGTATCTTTTAATTCAGACACCTTTTAATGACTTCATCGCTGATACCGTTTTCTTTCATTCTTTCAGCAACGGCTTGCTTATAATTATTTGTTTCATGGCAGTGGAATACCATGTGTCCAAGTTCCTCCAGGGCTTTTTCTATACGTTTTCTGCCTTGCTCCGTATTCAAGTCAATATCGGCAAACTTTGAACGGTCGCGATGGAGATTGAGATAATATATGCCACCTATAATCAATGCCGATATGGCTGATATGTCAATATCTTTAAATTTCTCTTCATAGGAATTGGCAAGAGGTAATGTGTGCATTTCCCTGAGCATAGCTGTACGAACCGTGGTTTCATTTCCTTCTGCTATTTCCCAACGCAGTAATTCCAACATTACGGATTTGTCCTGAAGTGCCTTATGTACATCCTTGAAAATACTGATATAGCCCAATTCTGAATCTGTCGGAAAATGAATACCAGTCAGGACATCCTTAAACCAATAGTCGTATCTCTTAACAAATTCATCATAAAACTCACTAAGATTATCATATCTGTTATAAAAGACAAGCGGTTCGATTCTGGCTTTCTTGATAAGTTCTGTTACCAACATTGATGCAAAGCCTTTTTTCTTGATCAGACTTTCTGCTGCCTTGATAATGTCTGCCTGTATATCGACGTTTGTCCTTCTGTATCTTTTGGGTTTATTTTCTTCTTCTGCCATCTAAAAAGGAATTGATTTTCTGATTTCCAAAAGAGCAGTCACTAATTGCTCTAACTGTTCTATCTCGTGAGAAGCCAATACACTAACTCTAAGCCGTGCTTCTTTGGTTCTTACCGCAGGATATGTGATACCGCTTACAAAGATACATCTTTTTTGTAATTCACGTGCTATTTCATATACTTTTTTATTGTCTCTTACCATAATAGGGAATATTGCTGATACCGAACAGCCTATATCAAAGCCTTCCTCTGTCAGTCGTTTACGCAGATAATTGACATTGGTCCACAATTTCTTGCGAATTTCAGGACGTGTCTGTATAAGTTCCAAAGCCTTTAATGAAGATGCTGCTACCTGTGGAGTCATTGCAGCGGAAAAGACATTACTGTCAGCATAATATCTTAGATACTGAATCAGTTTTTTTGACGCGGCAACAAAACCACCGACACATCCGAAAGACTTACTGAAAGTTCCTGTAATAATATCTACTTGTCCCAAGCAATTATAATAGTCGGCTGTTCCTCTGCCATTTTCTCCCATAACTCCAATACCGTGAGCATCATCCATCATAAGAAGACAATCGTGTTTCTTACATACTGCAATGTACTCTGGAAGTTTTGATAAATCTCCATTTTGAGAATAGACCCCATCAATGATGACCAATCGAGTCTGATATTTTCCCGTTTCCCGTTCAAGAATCATGTCAAGATAGTCAATGTCGTTGTGTCCTATATGCTTTACATTGGTTCCAATTAAACCACTTGTGGCACTGGTATGGATATACGAATCTATGTAAGCTATGTCATTTTTTCCCAATATAGCACGAAGCAGACCAGCGTTGGCACCAAAACCTGATGAGAATAGAATGGCATCTTCTTGACCAACGAACTTTGCAATGCCTTGTTCCAACTGCTGATGGATGTCTAAATAGCCACCGATGGCTTGTGCGGCACTTGCCCCTGTGCCATATTTCAGGACGGCATTTATACCAGCTTCCTTGGTTTCAGCCCTTTGTGACATGCCTAAATAATCGTTGGAAATGTATGCTGAAACTTCACCGTTATAGCCCTCGATTTGCATCTTGGCTCCAACTCCTGTTTTTCCCATAACCCAATAACTCTTGCAGCCGAATTGCTCCATCTGATCAATGTAACTTTGGAAGTTTTGGCTACGCTCAGTAACATTCTCGTTGGGAGTAATCTCGAAATCTTTTAATGTAATAAATCTTTTTTTCATATAAACAATGTATAGATAGTAAATAATGCTACAAATATAGTTAAAATACTAAGAAAATACAAATTCTGAAAAAAAAAAAAACCGATTTTTCTTGTTATAAACAATATAGATTTGTATATTTGCAGCGTCAAGAAGATAATTTGTCGACAATATTATTGAACAGACATTACAAAGCAATGCCGGAAGCTAAAAGATGGCAAACTAAATATCAAACTTATGAAGAAGATTAATAAAATCACAATTCTTAGTGATGATTTACTCTCTGAAACGCTCGGAGGATTATCCGACCGGACAGAATTTGAATCTCCGTTCTTGGATAATTGTTCATGTCCAAAAACAAATAGCTCGTCTATTGAAAACCCATTCTTAGACAATTGTAACTGCTAACAGGCAGAAGTGTTAATTTGATAAGTGCAAGATATTCTTGCACTTATCAAAATTGTTCCAATATGAATATCAGTAAATATAATCATTATATAGAACAAGGAGAATCATGCATAATCTTCAATGCATATACTGTATCCTTTTTAATTGCAAAGAAAAGAGACATAAATAAGTTTCTTTTAAAGAAAAATCTTGAAGAATTAGAGGAAGAACAGCCTCAACTATTCAATGATTTGTGTAGAAAAGGTATGCTTATTCCAGATTATTTTGATGAAAAAGCAACTTACATTAGCGATGTCATGGACAGAAAATTCTCGGGCAAAACTTACCACATGATTATCAATATGACCATGGATTGTAATTTAAGATGTTGGTACTGCTATGAAACCCATATTGATAATTCTGTGATAGGAAAAGATACAATCTCCTCAATTATAAAGCACATAGAATTAAAATATGACAAAGCACCCTTTGAGTTGTTGACTTTGAGCTTTTTCGGAGGAGAACCTTTATTGTATAAAGAGAAGATTCTACATTTACTATCCCTAATAAACCCTATTGCTGGTATGAAAGGGTTTAAAATAACCATAAATTTTACCACAAACGCTACACTATTAACAAAAAATTTTTTAGATGCGATAAAAGGATACCATTCTACATTTCAGATAACTCTCGATGGATGTAGAAATATTCACAATACAATCAGAAAGTACAAAGATAAGAAAGCAATCGGCTCATATGACAGAATCCTAGAATCCTTATCTTTAATAAAAGAACATCTTACTGATTATGAATTATTATTGCGCATAAATATTTCTCCACAGACCAGTGTAGGATTGCAATCGCTGGTTGCTGATATAGAACCTTTCTTTGATCCGCAAAAGGCAACAATTGCCGTACATAAAGTGTGGCAAGTAAATGAAAAGAAAATAGACGATTGCATAATAAATAACTTTGTAAAAGAATGTCAGACAAGAGGATTTGTGTGTACATATCTTGACTTGAAATATAAACTTTGCAGTTGTTATGCCGACAATTTAAATGAAGTTGTGATTAATTATGATAGTCGTGTTTATAAGTGTACAGCTCGAAAATTTAACGAAGCTAATTCTTGTGGGTTTCTTAGAGAAGATGGTGTGATAATATGGGATTACACAAAATTAATGAACAGAATGAAATTACAGATTCCAGATCAATGCATAAATTGTGATATGCTCCCTGTCTGTTCTAAACGTTGTTCTCAGTCTCTATTAGATGATCCGAAAGAGTTTTGTGTATTGAAACAAGGCTATTCAAAAGTTGACTATATCATTGAGTTATTGAATAATTCAATAGTTTCAAGAAAAAGTTAAACAAGAAAAGCATCTTAAGTTTTTATTAATAATTTAATACATATATTATGAGATATCTTCTGTTAATCCTTTTTGGCGCTATATCATTTACGTCTTTTGGTAAAGAACTTAAAGGTAGAGTAATAAACGCTAAACAAGCAGCAATACCTTTCGCGAATATTTTAATATATGCACCGAATAGCACTATACCTTTGGGAAGAACGGCAACAGATGAAAAGGGAAGGTTCACTATTAAAGATCTTACCCAAGGAAAAATATTAACATTTTCCTCTATTGGTTATAAAACTAAAACATGGCTATATGATGGACAGGACTCTGTAAATATCATATTAGAGGAGGAAACTCAAGTGCTTAAAGAGGTTGTTGTCAAGAGCCCAAGATACAAGAAGATGGTGGATAGATTAATAATATATCCAAATAAAGAACTTAGAGAAAGTACCAACAATGTATGGGGAGTGCTTGATAGACTTCATTTGCCTAATGCTATTGTTTCCAAAGAGTCTATTGGAATCACTATGTTTGATGGAAGAAGCGTTGCCTATCAAATAAATGGTGTGCCAGCTACTGCTGAAGAATATCTTGCAATCTCACCCAACCAGATAAAGTCAATTGAGTTTATAGATAATCCTGGCGTTAGATATGCTACTCAAAATTATGGCGGAATCCTTAATGTAAAAACTAAAGACGGAATAAAAGGCTATGGGTTCGGATTCAAAACGATGGATGCTGTCACGACTTTATCAAGTGAAAATAATATTTTTCTAAAACTGAATAACGTAAAGAATCAATTTACGTTTATCTATGACAATAAGTTCAGGCATTATACCAAGAACAGAAATGACACAAGGCTTGTATCTGTTCCCCTTTCTCTCTCACTTGTAAAAGAAGGAGATGACTCGCCTTATAGTTATCAGCAACATAGCCTTAAAGCTGTGTATAGTCATGTTGCAAAATCATTTCTTTTGAATGTTAATTTCAATACAGTATTCTACAATAATGACAGAGATGAAACCTTACAGAAAGTATATGAATTTGATAACCTCATAGGTAACTCCGTTCTAACACCCAAGTACAAATCTAATTTATATTCATTAGACATATATGCGTCTCAAAATATTGCGAAAAAGGATAATCTGATATTTGACTTGCTGACCACATACAGAACCAGTAATTATCGTTATAATTTTATGGAGATAAATCAACACTCCATGAATTTATTTAACTATCAGTATGATGTGCACGGTAAACGATTATCGTTTATTCCGGAACTCTTATATGAACATAAGATAAGTGACCTGAACAATCTTACTGTAGGAGTAAGAATAAATTATGCCAGAACAAATAACAACTATAGTCAAGATATAATGAAGAAAGACCACTCTGATAGCTATGACATACTTAGTTATGCGCAATTGCTTGGTCGCTATAAGAATCTAAGTTATCAGATAGGGGTTGGAGGGAATATTGTTAGCTATAGCAAGGACAGTATCTCCTATACAAAAAGATTTATGCGACCCATGATTAAATTTTCATATACGCCAATAAACCATTTTACTTTCTCTTTCAATGCAGAACTTATTCCCCATGTACCAGAGTTGGCAGATATGGCAAATGTCACAAGAAAGTTGAATTCCATTGAGATTGAAAAAGGCAATCCTGACTTACGTCCTTACGTAGAATATAACAATAAATTTGATGTCGCCTATAATATCAACAGATTATATTTTCAATTAGCTTATTTGTATAGTTTTAGTCGTCATCCTTTTGCCCCGAACAGCTATATTGATAATGGTAATATTTATTATATTACAGATGAATATAATAAAAGTCGAGTTCATGCCCTAAGTTCCTTTGTCAATTATGAAGTTATTAGAAACCGGTTAACGCTATCGGGAGCCTGCACGTTTTCAAAAACTTTATTTCAGAAGGACAATATTGAATACACGAAGAATATCTGGAACTACTATGTACAAGCTGGCTTGAACTTAACAAAGAACTTGAGTATGAATTTCGGTATTATTAATAATCGTAAGGAACTTAGAGGTAATCTTTACTTAGCACAGGAAAATGCCGTCTATTTCTCCACATCTTATCATCTAAAACAATGGATGTTTACCGCAGGTATTTGGGATCCATTTAGAAGTAAGATTAAACTTTCTGAGAAAAAAAATATTAATAGCCAATTTAATAAAAATATTGTATCGTGGAATGCAGACAAAGCTAATATGGTGTATATACAAGTTTCGCTAAACCTCAATAAGGGACACAAATCTCAAACATTGAGGAAAAAAATACAAAACATTGACGACGAGGATGGCATTCTTAAATAAAAAACATAAATTAAAAAAACAATTACAACATGATACAATGTTGTGTGGCGTAGCATGCCTAGAAATGATTTGTGAGTATTATAATAAAAAATATTCCGCAAGTTATCTGTCTACAATCTGTCGTCCAACAACAGAAGGCGTTTCCATGCTGAGCATCAGGAATACCGCATATGTACTGGGGTTTGATTGTGAGTGTGGTAAGATAAATCTTGATGGAATAAAAAACATATCCTCCCCCTGTATCCTCCATTGGAATCAAAACCACTTTGTGGTGCTGTATAAAGTAAAGAAAGGAACGACCTTCTACATCGCCGACCCAGCAAAAGGACTTGTGAAATACAACATTGAGGAGTTCAAGAAGCATTGGATTAGTATGCAGTTGGATGGTGAGGAAAAAGGCATCGCCATGTTTCTGGAACCAACTCCTGCTTTTTATGAAAAGCAGATAAATGAACAGCCAACAGAGGAACGCTCGTTTAAGTTCCTCTTTGGTTACATTAAGCAATATCGTAAGTATTTCGGTCAAATTGTTTTAGGCTTACTGGTGGGCAGCTTGCTGCAGCTCATTCTGCCTTTCCTCACACAGTCTATCGTAGATGTGGGCATTAAAAACCAAAACATTGGCTTTATATGGCTGATACTCCTTGGACAGCTGATGCTTACCATTAGCCGAACTGCCATCGACTTTATCCGCCGTTGGCTCTTGCTACACATCTCGTTGCGCATAAGCATTTCGTTGGTAAGCGACTTCTTTATTAAGCTTTTAAAGTTGCCCATGTCGTTCTTCGATACCAAACTTATGGGCGACCTTATGCAGCGTATGGGCGACCACAACCGTGTAAACTCGTTCCTAACACAACAAACACTCAGTATTGTGTTCTCGCTCTTTACCTTTGTGGTATTCAGCATTGTATTGCTATCCTATAACTGGCTTGTCTTCGCCATTTTCATGCTCGGCAGTATGCTTTATGGCGGTTGGCTTGCGCTATTTCTAAGGCGCAGAAAGGTACTCGACTACGAACTCTTTGAGCAGCAAGCCATCAACAACAATAAAACTTACGAATTTATTACCTCCATGCAGGAGATAAAACTGCAAGACTGTGAACAGCGCAGACGCTGGGAATGGGAGGACGTGCAGGCTGATTTATTCAACGTACAGATGAAATCGCTAAAGCTCCAACAAACGCAGGAGGCTGGCAGCATATTCATCAACGAACTGAAGAATATTGTCATCACCGTGGTGGCAGCAACTGCTGTTATTCACGGACAACTAACACTGGGTATGATGCTTGCCGTGCAATACATTATCGGACAGCTCAACTCGCCCGTGGAACAGCTAATGAGTTTCTTCTATTCTGTGCAAGACGTGAGGATTAGTCTTGAACGTATAAACGAAATACATCGTATGGACGATGAGAACGGAAAACAAGGATTGGAAACTTCAGTAACTGACGAAACTAAGGGTATAGACATGGAAAACATAAACTTTAAATACGACCCACATGCACTGAAAACTATCATTGATGATGTAAGCCTCACTATCCCCAAAGGCAAGGTAACAGCCATCGTAGGCGCATCGGGTAGCGGAAAAACCACGCTCATCAAACTAATGTTAGGCTATTATCCTGTGCTGGGCGGACAAATAACTATTGGCGGAACAGATGTAAACACACTAAATAAAAAGTGGTGGCGCAGACAATGTGGCGTGGTGATGCAGGACGGCGTGATATTCTCTGAATCGATAGCTCGCAATATAGCCGTAGACGATAAGGAGATAGACAAACAGCGATTGCAGACGGCTGCAGAGATAGCTTGTATTCACAATTATGTAATGGGACTGCCCCTAAAATACAACACAAAGATTGGGCGCGATGGTGTAGGCTTAAGTCAGGGACAAAAACAGCGCATACTGATAGCAAGAGCCGTCTATAAGAACCCCGACTATATTTTCCTTGACGAAGCCACCAACTCGCTCGATGCCAATAATGAGCGCATGATAGTGGAACATTTGGACGAGTTCTACAAAGGCAAGACAGTAGTTATCGTGGCACACCGCCTAAGTACGGTGAAGAATGCCGACCAAATAGTGGTATTGGATAAAGGCAAGGTGGTAGAAATCGGCAACCACGAAGTACTCACAGCAAAGAGAGGCGCATATTATAACCTTGTGAAGAATCAATTGGAATTGGGCAACTAACAGCAGAAAAAGGAAGATTATGGCAGACGACAAGATAGAACTCCGTAGCGAAAAGGTAAGGCATATCATTGGAGAGATACCATCAAGGATTGTCCGTTATGGCATCACGATCATCACCATTGTGGTATTGGGGCTACTGGCAGGTGCATACTTTATACCTTGTCCCGAAACCATCAGTGCAAAGGTACAGATGACAAATGCCCGTCAAGGCACAATAGACATTCCCTATAAATACGTGAATACGATAACGAGAGGAATGACGGTAAGCATCGAAATTGAGGGTTACGATGCAGAAACATACGGAGCAGCCCATGGTATCATAACATCCACATCACATACACCTTGGCAAACAGCAGAAGGCAGCGTGTTTATGGCGCAGGTAAGGATAACGGATTGCAAGTATAAAATTATCAGCAGAATGACTGGTGCAGCATCTATATTAATAAGCAATGAAAGTATACTTCAAAGGATTATAGGGCGAATTATAAATGTCCAGTAACTTCCTTTTTAATTGTAATAAAGCGATGAAAGAGGGCAATATCCATGTTAGTATGTCCACATTGCTGTTCAATGGAAATGATCAAAAATGAGAAGAAACGCAATGGCAAACAATGCTACTAATGCAAACATTGCCAGAAACGTGTTATTACTGGCTACACCGACAAAGCCTATTTTCCTAACACTGATTCTGAAATCATTCAACTGACCAAAGAAGAGCTGGGTATTTGTAGTATGGCACGAGTATTGGAAATTTCAGTTACCACTTTGCTTAAAAGGATTTTACAGATAGCAAGTAAAATCAAACAACCGCCTATCGCTGTAAGATAGAGAAATAAATCATGTAGTTGCCTTCAATGTAGGCAGAGTACCAATCGTACTTTGTCGGTAATACTTAAAAGCTCTTTCCTCTTCAAAGCCAAATTTATTTATACCGATAAATTGAAAAACTATGGCTATCTTATCAGTTAGGAAATACACCATACCCGTTTTTCATTCCACCAACCATATCGAGCTGTACAATCTTACACTTCTCACTCACCTAAAACGACTAAATTGAAAAACGATTTGTTACAGCCATAGTTTGTTAGTACTGACAACTATCATAAGAATTTACTTGTGAGTATAACTCTGTTCTTTAATTACCACACCACATCCACAACGCTATATCTGTGCTTGCGCTACTTGTCTGGAAAGAGATGGGATAAGACAGGGGTATTCTTTATCCTTTGAATCTCTGTTTCCACAAGCGATAGTATCTCTTGCTTCACCTTGCGATAGTTGACTTCGATGGTCTCTTTGAGATTATCGGATCCATCTTCGTTTGTAAAGTCTGCAATCGTGGGAATTGATTCGTAGGTCTTTGTTTCTGCAGATACCTTAGCACTATCCACCACAATCTCAGCATGGAAAATCTTTTGGTCGATACGTTTATCGAAGTTATCGGATACTACACCTTCAAACATACCCTGACCCGTTGGCGGAATTAAGGCCGAATTTACCAAGTCTTTTAAAAACCTGCATATATCAAGAGTTTTTACGAAATTCGCATATAAGTTGTGCATACGAATTATTAAACTTAGTGTGTTGGTTATTACTAAGTTACAAAACATCTTTTATATGCAACTTTTCTTGCATATTAATTTATCCTTTAATTTAATTCCGCCAACGAGTTATATATAATATAGCAAATACAGTGAAAATACTAAGGAAATACAAATTTTTGAAAAAAAAAACTGATTCTTCTTGTTTTAAACAATTCATATTCGTATATTTGCGGTGATAAAATATATAACTTAAAATGCTTATGGTTAAATTTGATTTTCATAATAAAGCAAAACGCTTTATCAACCTAGAATAGAAGGTTGGTTGGAAAGGGCAATCACTAATTTACATATTCTTAACATTATTTACATTGCTTATTGTGGATGTTGTTCGAGATTTAATTAAAAGAGGCAAACATTTCACAGTGGGTCATAGATATAAAACAACTTGAAAAATAGTAATTGCCTTCCATTAAAGTAGTAAAGATGGTATAATATAAGTAATTAAAGGCTAGTCTACCTAAAATAATTGTTTATTTCGTCTAGTAAATAAAATATAAAAAATCTTTAGACTTTTACTTTCAAAATTTTATAATAGCACAGGCAATGTACATAGCGAGTCTTTCTGTAGAGTTTATGTTTACAATACTAACAAAAAAAACAAGAATCATGAAAAAGTTTTATTTTTGCAATTCTTTGTTCCAACTGAATAAAAGAAGCATCAAACAATTACCTCTAATGGCATTTCTAATGTTATTTTTTTGCCCCTTAATTATGGTGGCTACATTTAGTAGCTGTTCTAATGAGGAATATAATCAAGAGGGAATACCCATATTATCCCGAAAGCATTTTGCAAATGATGCCGATTTAGATGCTTTTATTGCGTCATTTGACAATAGCTATTTTAATACAAAAACGACTTTGTATGATGAGAAAGCTAGTATCATTGATGTATTTAAAGAGAATACAGCAATAGGCTCTATCCTCAATAAAAAGTTGGAATTTGAGGTTGCTGATACTATTTATAAATTTGGTGAGTCTGGCTATACTATCTATGCCATAGAAAAAAATGCTTATAAAAATATCCAAAAATATCTTGGACAGGAAAAAAGCATTTTGCAGGATATTGAATCATATCCTATGGTATCTTTTGGTAAATATCAGCTTGAAAAGGGTATCTTATTATATTATACAGGGAATCCTATAATTGAGGTGACTCGAATAACAGTTCCAATTCCAACAAGAGTTTCACAAGATGGAAGAACAAAGGTTCAGGCTTCATATTGGAGAAGTCGTAACCTTTTGAAGTCTTCATGTGGAGTTCAGGTGGAAGCATGGTCTAGAGAAAATGTGAATACAGATTTCACTTCTGCAGATACGGATCTTGAATTATTCTGGGATATATTTTATGATATTCCTGTAGCACCACTGCCATGTCCTAACCGGGGAAGTAAAGTTGGACATGGAAATATTATTAGAGAGCAACTCTATTGGTGTACAGGATATTATAATATGAGCTTAAAGTCTCCAAGTCATATTGTAGGTCGTGCTAAATGTTGGGATGGAAGTTGGATTGCTACGAATATAGACAAGTAAACAAATCTCTCTAAAATATATAAAAGTTCACTTGATAATAGATTATTGGTATATCTGTCTGCAAGGTATTACATCCATTTCATCGTGAACTTTTATATATTAAAATAGTTGTTAATTAAAATCAAAAGGAAAGTATGAAAAAGCTAGTGTTCGTAATATTTATTTTACAATCCATATGCAGTTATGGACAACCTCAACGCCTTCAAGCGAACAGAAGTGATTTTGGGAAAACTAACAAAAATAGCAAAAATGTGATTTTAGATACCGGGACTTATTTCTTTACTAATGGTAGAACTAGTAAGAGGGTTTCAAGGTTATCTAGCGCGGCAAATAGCGTAAAAAAAACAGATCGGATTGTTCCTATTCTTGAAAAATCATTTAATATCGCAGTACCACAGGAAGGAAATTATTTTTTTTTAGCTAATGCCCTATCCACATATTTGCCAGATGGAACATTTCAGAAAATTTCTGTTTATGTCAATGGTATATATCAAGGAAATCTAGATTGCAAAAAAGCCTCATGGGAAGTTATAGGGATTAAAGGGGTACCTATGGTTTTTTGCAAGAAGGGGGATAATACAATTAGCTTTTCTTCTGCAAGTCCATTTTATCCAGAAATTGAAGTGGTTCAGCTCGCAAAGGATTCTCGTCAACTAATCAAAACGATTGAACCTTCTTTTACTGCATTGCAAAACAATCAGATAAGACGTTTGGAGCAAATCCCCATCCAGGTAAGTAAAAGTGCGTGGGAAGTCACCCCTGAAAAAACGGAAATAAAAGATAATAACAAGGTAACTGCTTGGAAGAATGTTCCTGTTACATATACATATCACCGGAAAATATCAGTTCAGACTAATGAAAGAATAACACTTCATACTACACCTGTAGAAGGAGAAGATTACAATGATGTGGATACATATATGTATTTTTATAAGATAGATGATCCTAACAAATATTCATGGAGTAATGATAATTACGATGGTTTACAATCAAGACTGGAGGTAAATGTTCCAGCAGGAGATTACTATCTTGTTATTTGTTCTAAATATAATTCATATGCCAGCATGGAAATTCCTAGAGCAGGACTAGTTAATGTTTATTATAACGGAGCAGTATTAAATGAAAAAGTTCCAGTTGCAGGTTTTATGATAGATGCTCCTGTAAATTATTCGGAAACCTTAAACTACTTTACGTCAAAAACAAATGCTAGCGTCCGCCTGTTTTTACTAGATGGAAATAAAATGCTTTTTAATTCTGAACCATATACCTACTATTCGCCTGCAGACTATTATTGGTTAGAAGGCGCAAGAAAAAAAATACAGCATAGAAAAACTAATTCAAATTGGAAAGTATTAGTTACATCTACAAGTGCATGGTGGATTACATGGGGGCATTGCGATGTCTATTGTGGATTTAAGGATGCGCCATCTAAATATCTTTCAAGATTTCCTAACTTAAAATCTGGAGATGCTATTTTAATGGCAGAGGATAACGCCAAATATAATTCAGCTGCTTGGGCTGGAGGTATAACAGATCGAAATATATGGATTGGAAACTCCACTTATGGCTCTCCATCTGTTTGGAAAACATGGGATGACTATTTTGCTAATAATCCCTCAAGATACCCGAATGCGGAAATATATAAGAGAACTGTGGCAGGCCCGATGACCGTTATGGTATACTCCAAAGACAGCACAATGACTGGTATAAGTCATTTTGCAGTAACCAACTATGCTAATCAACTCTTACATGGATATGCCTTTGAAAGTAAAATTGGAATGTGGGGAAGAATAACACACGAGCGCAATTCTTTGAATGGGAATGAATATGGTAAGCCGTTTATATATTATTATAAAGAAGTGTTACCTTATCATCCTATGACTAATACTGCGCAAGGAACTTTATTACAAAATGTCCAAAGCAGATATTCTCTAAAGGAGTCTATAAGAGACGGATTAACTGTGGAACTTCAGGTAACTCTTGACGACAATCAGGAAGCTTTAATTAGAAAACAGCTCTCACAAGATATCAAGGGGAATCAAACTTTTGATAGATTATTTGAAAAATGGTCTCATTATGTGAATGAGTACAATAGTAACAAAGAAGCTGTTTCTGTAGAGGAAATCTTAGAAAATCCAGCAGGAAAGGAAGTTGTTGAATATGGTAAAAAACATCTTAAAGAAAGTATTTGCTATTTATCCAACCTCTTATTCTCACAATTAGATAATAATGAACTCGCTCATGACAAAGAACTTCTTTCTTTTCTGTTTTGCAGAATAGCCGCAGAAAAATATGGTAGAATAATTGAAAGAATAAAAGAGGAATGGGCTAAATCCTCTTATACAAATGATGGCGCATATATATACCCATCTTGTGAGTATTTTACAAAAAAATACATCCAAGAGATTTTAGAGCAGAATTATGAAAATATAAGTGAGGATAATTTGTTGTCAGATTTGGAAGACAACAATAACTTATTTACTCTAACCCAAGCTATAGCAAACGAAGATGGTACTGATATTATTTTGCAGGTTCCAATAGGAAAAATCTTTTCGTTAAGAATAGTTGGAGTAAACATGAACCAGCAGACTACAATCGTTAAAGGCAAACTTGCCGACGCACAAAAGTACATATACCATATTGATGCAAATCGTCTTCCAAATGGAATGAGCGTATGCACCCTAGAAATAGATGGTAAGACTTATAGCAGGAAACTAATAAAAAAAATAAAATAAAATAAAATGAAACAATTTAAATATTACTTTTGGAGCACTCTTGCAGTGATAATATTGCAGGGATGCACAAAAAACGATTTTGTAATAAACAATAAGGAGGATGGGGTCTTAGTTAATAAAGAACTGTCCTATTATGAAAGAGTTAGTTTGTTGGATAATTACACCATTTCAGAAGGTAAGGCGTTGGATCTCCTTAAAAACTTTCAAAGTTCAATATCAGCAGGCTTGAATTCGAGGAGCAATCCAAGTAATACGGTATTTAACGTTATTGATAGGTATAATATTCCGTTATATTCGCAATCACAAACAAGAAGTAAAAAGAATGAAAGCAAGAGTGGAAATACTCTTATTTATAAAATTCAAATGCAACATGATAATGGTTGTGGATATGCATTAGTGGCAGGTGATTTAAGAGGTGCCAATATCATAGCCTACATACCGGATACGATAGAAGCCCTTACAAATGAAAGAACAGACTTTAAGCGAGAACTTCTGAATATAAGTATCAATGCTAATCTTAATAGAATTAAAAGATTCGAAAATATCAAAGATTCTTTGAGAAAGTCCGCTAAAAATAAAGAAAGCAAAATGACGACAAGGAGTAGTATAGCTAATGAGAAGGAACTCTTGGATTTTTATGAGAGTGCTATTTCTTGTGTAAAGTCAACAGATTATCTTCCTCTTTCTACTACTGATTGGGGTCAGGGTTCTCCATATAATTGCAAACTTGCACAAGACTGTCCAACAAAGTCAGATGGAAGGTATGATGCAGGTTGTGGCGTTGTGGCTATTGCTCAGGCAATGGCATACTATGAGCCTTCATTGATTATCAATGGAACACCTATTAATTGGAAAGAGTTAAAGCGGACCAATAAAATAAACAGCAGTTCTCCCAAAACTGTTAAAAATCAAGTTGGTTATCTCATGAAATGGATTGGAGAAAAAGTTGGAGCCATTTATACTTGTAACGATGGGACTAGTACAAATCAAAATTCAATTGTCACAGCATTGAATCTAGCAGGGATGAAATGTGACAATAGAATGGTTTGGAACTGGAATACCATTTATCAATCTCTTAAACAAAAAAAGTTAGTTCATGCGGATGCCAGAACGGATAATAATAAAGGACATGCTTGGATTATAGATGGCTTCTTAATTGGAAAAATGCCAGATTCGACAGATCTCGTATATGTACATAATAATATGGGCTGGGGTGGCTCTGATAATGGATACTATGAGATAGAACCAGAGATGTCATTTGAGGGGGGAGGACATACTCTAAAGTATAATTTTGGGATAAATCCACATATAGCAAAGAAATAGTTATTTAGAGGAGACATGAGAGACTGGAACCTGTTTCTTATGTTAATTATGATGCAGGTGCTATTTTCTGAATGTTTCAACAATAATACCTAACTATTTTTTCTCAAAAAGATTGCGCATAACTTATTTTCCCCTATCTTTATGCAGCCTCTATGTAGCAAATAATAAACTAAATAAAAAACAATGCGAATGAATAAAATATTAATCATTAGGAACCTTTGCTCAATATTAAGAGCAAACCTTCCGTTGACAAGTATATTAATTACAGGATTCTTGGCTATATTATCGTTAATTTCATGCAGCGAAGATAGTGAACCCGAGAGTAATATTTTTAATGTCCAATATTCTATTGATTCGATAGGACAGGTAACAACTATTGAGCACATTATTGGTAAATCAAAGTTGGATGAATCACAAATACAAGTGAAAGATAATAGTGTTTTAACCATTGAAAGAAAAGGCGATGGATTTCATTACATTATCCCTCAACATGTGGGTTATACTCAAATTTTAGTGAATGCTAACGATAAAAGCTATAAAATTATAATCAGAGTCCTGAGCGAAGGATGTGAGAGTTGGGAAATAAGAAATGTTGTTTCTCAAATCATTTGCTCTTATGATGTGAAGGATAGTATCTTAAATGATCTTAACAAAAGAAACATATTTTCTGAGATGCAAAAGGGAGACAAAATGCATTTTGGTACAGAGCCTCGTCATGTTGAAATTTGGCATGATAAATATTTTGGAAAAACTAATGAGAATAACCCTAAGTATTTGATGTTTTCCTATGAGCAAACCCCTCCCAATTATTTCTTCAAAGAAAGAAATAATGCAGGAAGAGAGCAAAGAATGTCTTTTATTCTGACAAGAAAGGAGTTTTATCATGGTGATTTTTACAATAAAGAAGGTATTTTCAGATATGCCCCAACCCTCATTTATCAAGAGCTATATGGGAAGGATAAAGTTAAGCAAGTAGTTATTGATTACGAGGTTAAGAACATATATTACCCTATATAATCCATGATATTAGAATACTGGGAGTATTCGATAAATGAAGATTAGAAAGTGTATAATAGAACTCGTAAATAAACATTCATCGCATAAAACTACGAAACAGGTCTGTATTTTTTATTTAAAAGACAAAAATTAAATTGATATTGATGAAAAAAGCAAGAATAACATTATGTTGGCTGCCACCAGCTAAACCATATTTACCATCTCCTTCTATGACCGTATTAAAGCAAACTTTATTAGATTCAGGCTTTGAGGCACAGATTATATATTGGAATATATTATTAGAAAAAATATTATTAAAGTATTTCTTTAACGAAAAAAAGTGTTAAATGATGAGATTGCAATATTAGGTCCGTTTTATGCCTATATTGCAATTGAGTGTAATGATAAAAATACGTTAATTAAGCAAGAACTATATTTAAGAGCTTTAAAACCCCAATATACAAACAATAACTTTAATTTTCAAAAACATATTCGCGAATGCGTATCCGAATTAGAAACTACCATAATTAATATATGCAATGAACATAATGTGAAGGAAAGCTTGTTTGTTGGCATGCATATGAGCCTGTTTCAATGGGTTCCAGCATATGTCTTGGGGATAATTATAAAAAGGTTGAACCCTGATACATTTATTGCAGCTGGTGGCATAGGTAATCCAAAGCAAGCAAAAGCATATATCAAAAATTTCAAATATATAGACCTCTCTTCTTGGGGAGAGGGTGAAAGCATCATTTCTGATTTAGCAAACAAAAAATTAAAAGGAGAAGATTTAAGTACTTTATCTCAGTGTTATATTCGCAAAGATGATAGTATTGTTCGAAGCACTGTCATAAAGAAAGAATATGCAGATTTAGATAAATTACAATATTCTGACTTTTATGATTTTTTTGAAAGCTATAAGGGAAGATTAAAAGATGTAATGATACCAATAGAGGGTGCAAGAGGTTGTCATTGGAATCGGTGTCATTTTTGTTTTTTGAATCAAGGGTATAAGTATCGTCGAAAGAGTGCTGAGGTTATAAAAGAAGAAATCTTGTATAACATAAAAAAATATTCTGTTTACGATTTTACTTTTCTGGATAATGATGTTATTGGAAAGGATAGAGAAAAGTTCAATTTCCTCTTAGACAAACTTATAGAAATAAAGAACAATTATCCTAAATTTCGAGTTATGCTTGCAGAGATAATTACTCGTGGGATTGATTTTGAGACAATAAAGAAAATGCACATAGCAGGATTTTTTCATGTTCAAATTGGATATGAATCACCTAGTGATACTCTTCTATACAAAATAGATAAGAAAAACTCATTTGCAAGCAACTTGTTTTTCATAAAATGGGCACATGAATTAAACATAAATGTTGGAGGAATGAATGTATTACGAGGTCTTTTAGAAGAGAATTTAGAAGATATTAAAGAAAGTGTACAAAACCTTCATTTTATGCGATTCTACCAATTAGGAAATAAATATAAACATGAAATTTCATCGCTAGCAATCAACGATGCCTCAAGATATTTTAATCGTGTAAGTAAATCAGAAATCCAAATATCATATTCAGATGCCGTAAAAGAAATGTTACCAGATGATTTTTTGCCATTTGAAGAAAGTTTAAGTATTTATCAATATGTGAGAAAATTTCAGGCTATAGCATGGGATTATTTTGTTAGTATAGAAAGCCACTATGCCCAAAACAAATATTCATACGAGCTCACAAAAGTATCTAACGAGATTATCAGATATACAGAATATTATAATTCGAATTCAATTAGAATTATAGATTTTAATCGTTCAGATTTGGCTTGGAAAGTCCTCGAATTATCAAACAAAAGTATTATAACGATTGAGCAATTAGGTAAGATTTTAGGCGTTGATATTGATATGATTAAAAAACAAATTAACGAATTAAGAGATGTAGGGCTTTTATATGTCGGAAAACAATCCAAAGAATGCATCTCAATTATTAACACTTTAAATATTTTATAAAATGAACATTATTAGTGATTCTTCGTTGGATTATCTTGATGAGATGACTAACGGTGGACTTAATGAGTCCGAAAGTGATGCTGTTCTTTATGTCCAACCTACTATCAGAGATGTTGGTGATATTGGAGTAACAAATGGTGTAAGATTTTAGTAATAACAATTTGTTAAATAGTATAAGATGGTGTACCTTTTCGATACACCATCTTATAGAGATTTTAGTAAAGTAAGTAAATGGGAAAGTGAAGATGAGAAAGGGTGTAATCATATTTGTATCTTCGATAATATTTATATATTGTCAATCAGTTTCTGCACAAAACGTAGTAGATTCGCTGGGGGCTGATAGTCTTATCAGGCAGCTTCCTGAAGTAATGATAAAAGGTGAGCACCCATTGGCAGTGGTTCATGGAAGTGCTATAACTTATGATTTGCCTCGCATAATTGAGAAGAAAGGTGTGGATAATGTATTTGATGCAATCAAAGAACTTCCAGGAATTACTGAGAAAGACGGCAAATACCAGTTGGCAAATAGAAATGTGACTATAGCTTTGAATGGGAAAGTTATGTCTTTGACTTCAGACCAGATAACTCAGCTATTGAGGAGTATGCCTGCCAGTCGACTTGAAAGGGCTGATGTAATGTATTCTGCTCCAGCAAAGTCGCAGATTCGCGGCGCCCTAATTAACATACAATTAAAAAATGGTGCCCAATCAGAAGTGCCTTTGCAAGGTGAATTTAATGTAGCCTATAATCAGACACATCATGCTATGTTCGGTGAGCGTGCATCCTTTCTTTACCACACAGGGAAGTTTACAATGGATGCAATGTATCTACATAGTCATGGCAGAGTTTTTAAGATTACTGATGAAGATTCTCGGCACAGCCTCAATAATGGAACAATCCATGAGATAAAAGATAAGCAAGCACAACTTGTCAAGCAATTTGGGCACGACTATCGCATAAGCACTGAATATGAATTTGCAAAAAATCATAACCTGTCACTGTCATATCTGACAAATTACAGTAATCGTGATATCTATGGTAACTATACTGGTGACATCGTTGGTAGAACCTTATCAACACGCCGTACATGGCTACACAATATCAAGTTAGACTATCAGGCTCCATTTGGTTTAAAAGCAGGTATTGAAACTACCTATTATCATGATCCCGAGAAACAAGATCTGCAAAGTGTTACACCTACTGGGAATCTTAATTTCCTCGTCGATAATGACCAGCGTGTAAATGTTTGGCGTTATTACTTATCTCAGGAACATCAATTAAAATATAATTGGAACTTGAATTATGGAGTTTGGTATAAACAGTCTCTTAACCATAGTTTACAGTTTTATCAAAACCTATCTGTAATCAACTACATACGCCAAAGAGAAGATATAGCCAACACTTATATTGGAGTAGGGAAGAATTGGAATAACAAATTTATCTTAGACGCTTCTTTAGCAGCGGAATATTATCATTCACCGCAATGGCATCAATGGAATATATATCCCACACTGAACCTGACATATGTTCACAATCCTAGCAATATATGGATACTAAGTTTCTCAACCGACCGAACTTATCCAGAATATTGGACAATGAATAATTTTACAGTATATAGTAATGGTGGATATGATGAGATTACGGGTAACCCATATCTTAAACCTGCTAAATCATACCAAACAAATATAGTATGGGTACTGAAAAACAAGTATCATTTTGTGGCAGGGTTCAACTATGTTGACGATTATTTCATACAGACACCATATCAGCGTCCAAACCGTTTGGTTACAACTTTTAAGTATGTAAATCTTAATTACCAGCATCAAGCCTTCTTGCAGGCTGTTATTCCTCATAAGTTCGGTTCATGGTTAGACTCCCGATTAACATTAACTGGGCTTTGGATGCATGAGAAATGCGATGACTTTTATGATTTACCATTTAATAGAGCCATATTATATGGAATGGCACAGGTGAGCAATGTTATCACACTAAATACCAAGTCCAATTTGTCGCTGACAGTTGATGGGATGATACGTAGCAAAGCTCATCAGGCTATTTATGATTTACCTGGATCTGGTAACTTAGATATTGGCCTTCGCTGGCAATTTTGGAAAAAACAAGCTATACTGCATATTTTCTGTAATGACTTGTTCAAGACTTCTTCCGTCAATCCCCGTATTAATTTCAAAGGACAGTATATGAAGATGAACTTTAGCTGCTATCGTGAATTTGGAGTTTCCTTGACAGTCAAGTTTGGAGGATATAAAGCTAAGAATAGTGAGGTAATTAATACGTCTAGGTTCCGTAAGTAATCATAGAAGTGAGAAATCTGCAAAGATCATAATTTAGGAGTTTATAAAAAATTGAGGATTATGGTAAAGGATAAGTTAACATCATATAAGTTTCCTCCACCAAAGGCTTATATTCCTGCTCTTTCAAATCAGACTAAGAATACTTTATTCAACAAGGTCAGAATCTTCACATTGATATTATGTTTGATTTGCTCCTTCTCATCAGAAGTAAATGCTCAGAAAATATTAATTTGTGATGCTGTTACTAGATTCCCAATAAAAGATGTGGAAGTAAAGGCTGATAGAATATTAGTTGGAAGAACATCTTATTTAGGAGAAATAATTTTACCAAAGACATTTAATGTTGTGAGTTTTAGATCTAATGGTTATTTACTAGAAACTCTCTACCAAAATGAAGTACCACGCGACACAATGTTCCTATATCCATCAGAAAATACTCTTAACGAAGTAGTAGTATGGGGGAAATATAGGGTTAATGTTGACCAAATTTCAAGTAACATGCCAAGGAGAGATTTGAAAGATTTTGGTTATATAGCACCAGTAAAGAAACTTATAAATGGAGGTTATGATGTTGCTACAATGCTTGATAAGCGCCTAAGACGAGACCGTAAGCATGTGACAAAACTTAGAGAGATCTTTGAAAAGTTAGATGGTAAAGATCCTATAGAGCGAGCATATACCAAGGAAGTTGAAGAAAACAGTGTTAGAAATTTCAATCAATAGAACCAAAGATAAACTTATAGAAGTTACGGCATTCTAAAAATTAAATAATAAAATTTATAATATGAAATATAATATTTGTACTATTTTATATTTATAATATGAGCAAAAAAGGTCTTAACGTTATTAAGTTAACAAATCATTATTTCTTATTCCTTTATTAAATGACAGAGACTCGGATCGTTCTTTATTCTCACCATTTTAGAAGCAACCAAATCTAAAATTTCCTCTTTCACAAATTTATAATTGGTTTCGATAGTTTCTTTGAGATTATCAGAGCTAACTTCATTTTTGAAGTCCACTATCATAGGTATAGGCTGATATGCTTTCATTTCAGCAGAGACATTGGTACTATCCACCACTATCTCCGCATGGAAGATCTTTTGTTCGATACGCTCGTCGAAGTTATCGGATACTGCACCTTCAAACATACCCTGACCCGTTGGCGGAATTAAGGCTGAATTTACCAAGTCTTTTGAAAAAACTTGCATATATCAAGAGTTTTTACGAAATTCGCATATAAGTTGTGCATACGGATTATTGAACTTAGTGTGTCGGTTATTACTAAGTTACAAAACATCTTTTATATGCAGCTTTTCTTGCATATTAAATTATCCTTTAATTTAATCCCGCCAACGAGTTATATATAGTATAATATAGCAAATACAATGAAAATACGAAGGAAATACAAATTTTTATATTGGTGTCCGATAAAACTTTTTTAGAGTTATCTGTGTTAGATAAAATAGACTTAAACTTATGATTTCATTAATTTATTTGGTTATTATAGCGCTTTCCTTGTCAATATAAGCACATTTTATAATGCTTACAGTTTAAAACTGAAAACCAAGCCCATGGATAAGTAAAACGACTGCAACACCGATGGATAAAAAGATACAGAGCTTTCAGTTTATTTTTACCAGACAGCAATAAAATTTTTAAAAATAAAATAACTATTTTCTTGTTATAAACAATATATATTTGTATATTTGCGACAAGAAAAGGAAAATACCATTTTAGTATAATTATCTAGCAGACCATACTGTAAAAAGGAGCGGAAACCGAAAAGCTATACGAGTAGATTATAACTTTATCTAGTTTATTTATGAAAAAGATGACTTTATCAAAGATGAATGCTGAAATTAATTCTTCCATTCAGTCATTGATTGAAACTAATGAACTTCAATCAGTTTTGGGTGGTAGCAATGAAACTTATGTAGTGGAAGAATCTACAGCACATCAAGCTGCAAAGCAAGATAGCGCATACTATCGTGCGATTATTCCTCCTGTAAAACAGAGGCAAGCAGTTTATGGGACTGAAACAAAGGATACACTTTCTGTCCCACTTAATATTAAAAATGTTGGTCCTCACGCCAAGATATTGACAATGCGAAGGCCAGTATTGACAAAACTTTTACATTTAATCCGATGACTTCATTAGCCATAGGTTTTACTCACCAGTATAATCGCTCTACTACCGAGATAACTGAAGCCAATATGTCAAAACATCTTAGTATTCGTATGATCTCTGAGCAAAGCAAATCCTCTGAAGACCTTAAAATACTCGTTTTTTGGCGCAATGCTCATAATCAATCTAATTTTGAAATATTATGGTGGAATAAATCATAAGGCTAAGGAGTTAATCTGCCTATATGGTCTCTAATACATAATCATCGAATAGGGAAAATCTTTTTTCTTCAATCTTCTCAAATAGGCAAAGCATGATTTTAAAAATACAACAAGACGCAATGGATTGTGGCCCTTCGTGTTTGGCAATGATTGTCAAATATTATGGAAAAGATGTAAGCATAGAACAATTACGAAAAATCTGTTCCTTAGGCAAAGACGGGGTCTCTCTTCTTGGTATCAGTAAAGCCGCTGAGACCATTGGCCTTAAAACTATTGGAGGGCGTTTGAGTTTAAATACCCTCGCCCATGAAATTCCTCTACCTTGCATCGTCCATTGGAATCAGAACCATTTTGTTGTTGTCTATAAGATAAAAAAGCATAATAAAGAAAAATATACCGTATATGTGGCAGATCCGGGCAAAGGACATGTTACCTATACCAAAGAGGAGTTTTGCGAACATTGGATAAGCACTAAGAACAATGGCGAGGAGAAAGGTATTGCTCTTCTCCTCGAACCAACAGAACAATTCTATGCTCAAAACGATACGAAAGCAGTGCCGACTCAAAGGCGAGTGAAATTTCTCTGGAACTATCTCAAGAAATACAAGCGTTTCTTTACGCAACTCATTCTCGGTTTGTTACTCGGTTCACTCCTGCAACTTGTCTTCCCATTCCTCACCCAAGCTATTGTAGATACAGGTATAGGAGGAAAGGATGTCGGCTTTGTGTGGCTGGTGCTTCTGGCTGAGATGATGCTCCTCTTTAGCCGTACCGCCATTGACTTTATCCGCTCAAAGATACTCCTGCACATCTCCACCCGTATCAACATCTCGCTCATATCAGACTTCTTCATCAAGCTGATGAAACTACCGATGAAGTTCTTCGATACCAAGCTGATGGGCGACCTTTTGCAACGCATTGAAGACCATCGCCGTGTTGAGCAGTTTCTTACCTCAAGCAGTCTAAGTCTGCTCTTCTCTTTCTTCACATTTCTGGTATTCGGTGTCGTTCTTGCAGTCTATAATCTCGGCATCTTCCTTGTCTTCTTGTTTGGGACATCGCTTTACGCAGGCTGGATAATTCTCTTCCTCAAAAAGCGCAGACAGCTCGACTATAAATACTTTGAGCAGGCTGGACGCAACCGTAATGTAACCTACCAACTCATTGGCGGTATGCAGGAAATCAAGTTGCAGGGGTGCGAGCAGCGCAAACGTTGGGAATGGGAGGACGTACAAGCCGACCTGTTTAAGGTCAATCTGCAATCGCTCAATCTGCAACAAGTGCAACAGGCAGGAAGCATCACCATCAATGAGGTGAAGAATATCCTCATTACCGTACTTGCAGCCACAGCCGTGATACACGGAAACATGACGCTCGGTATGATGCTGGCGGTGCAGTACATCATCGGACAGCTCAACAGCCCTGTGGAACAACTTATTCAGTTTATCTACTCATGGCAAGACGTAAGCATCAGCCTTGACCGCATGAACGAAATCCACACCGAGACCAACGAGGAAAATGTCGAACGGACACGTACCGCCTATACGGACAAGACTACCGAAGGACATTCCCTCACGATAAAAGACCTATCCTTCAAATATGATATCTACAGTCTGAAAGATATTCTCTCCGACATCAATCTCTCTATTCCCAACGGCAAGGTAACGGCAATCGTGGGAGCGAGTGGAAGCGGAAAGACAACGCTCGTAAAACTCCTTTTGGGATTCTATGAGCCATTAAACGGAAATATTCAGATAGGCAATGCCAATTTGAGAGAATACAACCTCGGCTGGTGGCGAAGCCAATGCGGTGCGGTGATGCAGGAGGGATATCTCTTCTCCGATACCATTGCGAGAAACATCGCAATATCTGACGATGAACCCGACATCGAACGTATTCGTCATGCTGCCCGTGTAGCAAACATCGCAGACTACATCGAAGCCCTTCCTTTGGCTTACAACACAATGATTGGACAAGACGGACAAGGTATCAGTCAGGGGCAACGGCAACGCATTTTGATTGCAAGGGTAGTCTATAAGAATCCGATGTTCGTCTTCTTGGACGAAGCCACCAATGCCCTAGATGCCAACAATGAACGAGCCATTACTGAAAACCTTTCGGAGTTCTACAAGGGAAAAACCGTTGTCGTGGTGGCACACCGTCTTTCCACCGTCCGCAATGCCGACCAGATTGTAGTTTTGGATGAAGGTAAAATTGTAGAGGTAGGTACACACGAGGAACTGACTGCCAAACGTGGTAAATATTTTGCCTTAGTAAAGAATCAATTAGAACTTGGCAACTAATATGGAAGAAGAGAAGAAACAAGAACGCAGTTACGAACTTCGTAGCGAAAAAGTTCGTAGTATCGTGGGACAGATACCCTCCTCGCTTATCCGTTATGGCATTACCGCCATCGGAATGGTGTTGCTCTGCCTTTTTGCTGTAGCCTATTTCCTACCCTATAAACAAGTATATTCGGGTACGGCTACCATACACAAAACGGCAACCACACCGGTAGACAGCACGAATATAACCATCTTGCTTAAGTTTGAGAACAAACGTCCTGACAAAGTGAAGGGACAAATAATTTGTCTGCAATCTCCATATAGAACGTTTGCAGGACAGATACGAGACCTGTCTCCTGTCCGAGACACTTTTGAACGTCAGAAAGCCATTTGCCGTTTCAAGGTAACTGAGATAAAATCTGTGGAAAACCAGACGGTAGACTTTCAGATAGTAAGTTCATCGGGCAATCTTTTAAGAAAGATGCTCGGCAATATAGAACCATAAATACTTTTACAATATTAAAGGTTCTTGTATTCCAATAATGACACGGGAAAACTTTACAAAATAGGATATTATATATGAGCGAACTAATTTTACAAAATCCATAGTTAAATGAAAGTTACGGTATTTTTAAATAAAATAGAATTAACTCTTAAGGAATATAGAACTTCTGAGTTTATAGTGACAAATTGTAGGAAACTGAATAAAAGGATTCTTTTTCTACTATTGGTTGTACTTTTTCCTTTATATATTTTCTCCCAGAATATTACAATATCAGGGAAAGTGCTCAATGCTGAAAATAAAGAAATAATGCCAGGCGTTAATATAAGGCTTTGCCAAAAAGACAGTTTGGTATCCGTCATACACACAGATAAGAAAGGAGAATTTTGTTTTCGGCATTTACGGTCGGGTGACTATCTTTTAGAGTTTTCTTCGCTTGGCTTCAATAATCTTCAGTCTGCTGTTATAGGATTAAGTAAAGACTACAAACTGAACGATGTATTGATGGAACCTGCCTCTTATCAATTAGATGAAGTGGTAGTGGCTGCTGAAAATGTGAGACAAGGCGTGGATAGACTAACATTTTTCCCTAATGAGAAAATACGTCAAAGTAGTCAGGACGCATTGGATGTTATGCGATTGTTGAACTTGCCCGACTTAAAGTTTGACATTGTTAATCATTCTTTCATGTCCCTAAAGAACGGGAGCGTGCAGATTCGTATCAACGGTGTAATCTCTTCGCAGACCGATTTAATCGCAATTCAACCCCAAGACATAGCCAATATTGAATATATAACTAATCCGGGAGTTATTTATGGCGATGGTGTAGCAGCAGTTGTTTTGATAAAAACAAGAAAAAATATGTCGAACTGGCAAATTGGAGGACGCGTTTCACAATCTCTCTCTGCGCTCATCGGCTCACAATATGCCTACTTTAACCTAAATTTCTCTCACGATCATTTCTCATTAAAATTATCTGATTCGTACAATTATGCCAACGGAATATACAGCTATATAGACAAGCAACTGCATTATCCAACCCGTCTATTAGCTTTCAAGAGCATAGGAAGCTCCTCAAAACAACGATTGCTCAACCCTGCCTTGCAGTTTGATTTTACCCATTCTTTTAAAGAAAATAGTTTCTTAAGTATCAAGACGTTCTTTGATTTGAACCGCTCCTATCCTGCTACAGCCGTATCTACGTCTTCTATAGCCGGTCAATCTTTCTACGATGATTACTCGAGCAAAAAGGATAAAGTTCGGAATGCCGCCTTAGATGTTTATTTTTCTAATGGTTTTAGCAATGGTTCAGAAATAGTTGCAGATTTAAGGGCGACTTATATTCATACGGACTATCAGCAAAAATATTACAAAAAATATAACCAATCAGGTTATAACAATTACGAAAGCACGTACTTTGCCACAGGGCAGCACCGTTCGTTAATAGGGGAAATCAAGTACCAACTACCATTATCCAAGCAATACAGCTTGGTAATCGGCTCTCGGAACGAACTTTCTTCCACCCGAAATGACTATACAATAGACCACTTAGGGAATCCATCTTCGCTTGATTTTTTCAACACTTACAATTATTCCGAATTCTCCGGAAGACTAAGGAACTTCTCTTATACTATAGGAGCAGGCTTTGCCTTCTACAAATTGAAGAACGATAATTTGCATAGACATTATACGTATTTTCGTCCTAAACTAAGTCTTCGATATGCTTTCTCGAAAGAATGGTCGCTCCAGTACTATTTAGGCATCAATCCCAATGAGCCAGAACTTGCTCTTCTTTCCAATGTAAAACAACCCATCTCAGAGTATGAAGTACGTGTTGGCAATCCAAATCTAAAGCCGTATCAGGCTTATACCAACCAACTTGCTTTGAATTTTATTAAACATAAAACTTATCTAAGCTTATCAACGTATCTTCAATACAACTCATCTCCATACCTCGAAAATCAGGTTCTTTATGATTCATATTCTGAACAATTCATTTACTCAATGAGTAATCAAGGACATTTTCTGCATTCTCAGACCAGACTTTATGGTAGTCAAAAGCTGTTTAATGACAAATTAAGTCTCTCCAGTTATGGCATATTGAACCATTATGTGAATCACGCTGACGATTATAGTAATCATTTCACTGCCTTTATATGGGGAACAACTGCAAGTTACGACATCAAGCATTGGGGAATAGCTGCAAGTTTTATTTCACCTGTACGTTTTCTGTTCAATCAGGTAAAGACAACACAGCACAGTAATTTCCAACTTTCTACATACTATAAAACAAATAGATTGCAAATCAGCTTGGCAGTCAATAATCTATTTATGCCCCACGCATACCTTAAAAAAATGGAATTAGGTAGCCAACTATTGCAATCTAAAGCAACTGAATATGTTAGATACAATAATAACTATGTAAACTTGACGATTAGCTATTACCTTAGTAAAGGTAAGAACAAAGAGTATCGTCATAAAATACAAAATGAGGACAGGGATTCGGGAGTAATGAAATGATAACAAAGAGCCAACACTAGGGCTTGTCCCCCTACTATAGCAATACTCCCTAATTATCTGTTTGGTAATATTGGTAATATGTTCATTGACAAAAACAAAACGGCTCAAAAAGTTTTTAATTTAATTTACTATTATTATGAAATTAGAAGAAATCAAATTAAATGACGATGAATTACTCGTCATTTTAGGTGGAAACGATGATCATGAGCAAACCACATATAACTGTGGATTAGGATGTGGTAACGGATGTGGTAATGGATGTGGAAGCTGCGCAGAGCAACCTTCTGACCCTGAACCTCAACATCCAATCTTTGTTCCTACATCAATTTAAAATCTAAATTTTGTGTGCATACTCTTTATAAATAAGTTTTCATTATAAAGATATGCACACATTAAAGAGTTGTTTAAAACATTAATATCAAGTAAAATGAAACAGAGTTTCTACAATATTTTCATCCCAAATAAAAATAAAGTCTTATGCTTTAATAGTTTTTCAAATAGCTATGTGATAATATCTCCACAAGCTTATATGAGTTTGCAGAATGAAGGTATAGAATCACTTGCAAAATCTCATAGTAAGACTTTTGAAGCACTAGTTAACTCAGGATTTATTATTGATGAATCCATAGATCAACTAGATATAATTAGAAATGAAAATAAGAAAGAAAGACTTTCTCCAGGAATTGACTATCTAATGGTATATCCTACACAAAATTGTAATTTAAAGTGTTGGTATTGTTATGAGACTCATGTTCTTAATAGCAAGATGTCTGAAGAAGTACTTGAAAATACAAAGAGTTATATTACGAAACTATGCCAAAATTCAACTAACAGGATATTAAGGCTAACCTTCTTTGGTGGGGAACCTTTTTTATATTATAAGGATATAGTATATCCACTGTTGGTCCATGCAAAGCAAGAGTGCATAGAGAATAACAAAAATTTTATTCCATTTTTCGTTACTAATGCCAGCCTAATTAATGAAAAGATTGTAAATGAATTGACACCTTTTAATCCTGTATTTCAGATAACTTTAGATGGAGGAGAAAAATTACATAATAGTGTAAGGATATGGAAATCGTCAAATAAAGGTACTTATCAGCATATAATAAAAATAATATTATTATTAGCAGAAAAAATCAATAAAGGGGAAGGTAATAATGGCAATATAATAACGATAAGAATTAATTATAATGACGAGACTTTAGATGACATAATAGATATAATCAGAGATTTGGACGGAATAGATAAGAATAAAATTTTTTTTCAACTTGAAAGAGTCTGGCAAACTATAGGAAAGGCAAACATAGACCAAAAGCGTAAACTTAAAGAAGCCCTTTTATATATAGCCTCAAAAGGTTATAATGTAGGACATGGACTTTTTGGATTTAAAAGAGTGGCATGTCCTGCAGAGATAAATAGTTATGCCATTATAAATTGGGATGGAAATATATATAAATGTAATGGAAGAACATTAAAGAAAGAAGATAAAGAAGGAACTCTCCTCCCTAATGGAACTATAAAATGGAAAAAAGAAGAACAATTGAGAAGAAATGTTGCCACTTTTGAGAACGAAACATGCTTAAAGTGTAGAATGTTGCCACAATGTATAGGTCCATGTAGTCAGAAAATTATTGAAAATAAAGACAAACCGATTGGAAATATATGCTCTTTGCAATTTGCGGATATGGATATAAAGGAGTATTTACAGATTAATTTTGAAATAGAAATGATGAAAAAACATAGTATCGGGCATTCATTCAAATAACCTCTAAATATCAATTTCCCCTCACTAATAAGCATTTATTCGATTAATAATTTCATCCAAATAGTAATACAGTAAATATTGGCAATGTGTTATCTAATGTCACTTATGGTATATTACAGTTTTATAAGATGACAAAGCAAAGGGTCGCTTTTAATTCGTTCGATTTCAGAATCTACAAGCGAGAGTATTTCTCTTTTAATCTTATGGTAGTTGCCTTCGATAATCTCTTTGAGATTGTCGGAGCCAACTGCGTTTCGGAACGTATTGATTTCAGGGATGGACTTGTAGGTCTTCATCTCCGCAGAAATTTGTGCAGAATCCACAACAATCTCAGCGTGGAAGATCTTTTGTTCGATACGTTCGTCGAAGTTGTCGGATACCGCACCTACGAACATACCTTGTGTGAGGTTACTGATTTTGGATGCTGGAATGAGACTGTCCATCTGTGTGGAGATAGAGGTGGACTTGTCATTGCGGTTGATGGTCATGGATTGGCGTTGCTGGAGCACCTTTCCAAACCGCTCAGAAAGTGTCTTGGCTGTTTCTCCTACCACTTGTCCAGAGAACACGTTACCTACAGTGTTCTGTATTACCTTGCTCTCTTTGTCGCCATAATCACGGGTAAGTTGTGAGAAGTCCTGAAAGCCCAAACATACGGCAACTTTATTGCTTCGTGCAGTAGCTATGAGGTTGTCAAGCCCACGAAAGTAGATGGTTGGCAACTCATCGATAATCACTGAGGATTTGAGTTGCTTCTTCTTGTTGATGAGCTTCACAATACGACTGTTATACAAACCGAGTGCTGCCGAATAGATATTCTGACGGTCGGGATTATTCCCTACGACAAGCACTTTCGGCTCATTGGGATTGTTGATATCAAGCGAGAAATCATCACCCGTCATCACCCAATAAAGGGCAGGGCTTATCATACGAGACAGCGGTATCTTGGCACTGGCAATCTGTCCCTGCAACTGGTCCTGCGCTCCTCCCTCCCAAGCATCCATAAAGGGTGAAAGGTAGTTGGCAAGCTCATCGTAGGAGGTGAGTATAGGGAAAATCTGTGCATAAGGGCGGTTCAGGAACTCGATGGCATGAGGAAAGGTGCAATACTTTCCGTTCTCATAAATTTTCAGAAACCAGATGATGGCTGCCAATAGAATAATAGGCGACTCCACAAAGAAATCTCCCTGCTTCTGTATCCACGAGCGGTTAAGGTTGAGCATGATGGTATAGGCACTCTCGTAGGCATCCGATATATCTGTCATAAAGGCAGGATTGATGGGATTGCAACGATGCGACTTTCTCGGATCATCGAAGTTGATGACATAGAACTGCGGCTTTACCTTGTAGGCATCCAAGTGATTAAGCAGGTGATTATAAGCAATCTCGGAAAGATCGGGAAACTTATAGTCGTAGATGTACATGGCAAAGCCTTTTTCAATCTGCTGCTTGATGTAATTGTTCACGATAGCATACGACTTACCAGAACCCAGTGTGCCGAGCACCATCGATGCACGGAACGGATTGACCACGTTAATCCAACCATTGTTCCATTTCTTCTTATAGTAGAAGCGTGTAGGAAGATTGACGGAGTATTCAT
>CAUTPS010000021.1:0-39631 GCA_963540415.1 uncultured Prevotella sp. | reverse complement strand
ATGTAAATATCAATAACAGCGAAATGAATCGCCTGCCGGATATTAAGAAATAAAAATAAAAGAGATGAAAATTATTCAAAGTTTTTGGACTGGCAATAAAAATTGCCTTAAAGATAGTTATGGTTGGCTTTCCCCTATCTTTAATTACTTAAGTTGGATCATTAGTAGCAATCAGCTAAGATGTTTTTATGATGATGTTACATTAATAACCGATCGTCAGGGGTATGATATCCTTATCAATAAATTACATTTGCCATATACGGATGTAATAGTTTCTCTTGATTGCCTTAATCATTATAATCCTAATCTTTGGGCATTGGCGAAGATAAAGGCATATCAAATGTGTAAGGAGCCATTTATCCATGTTGATGGAGATGTCTTTATTTGGACACGAATAGATGAATGTTTAAAAAATCATGATCTAATCGTTCAAAACGAAGAGACAACATCCGATTATTATAGGGAGATGTGGCGTTATGTCCGTCCTGCTATAAACTTTATGCCGGGAGAAATGAAAAGATACGACCTACATATAGACAATAAAGCTTATAATATGGGGCTTTTTGGAGGGTATGATATTGATTTTATTCAACGATATACATCAATGGCATTTGATTTTGTCGATAAAAATCTAGAAAAGGTAAACAAGTTGGAAGGTTCTAATTTTAATATATTCTTTGAACAGGTATTACTCTATGAAATGGCACTGTCCTCAAATAAATCGATAGGATGTTTTATTCATGAGAACATTGGGGATAATCAATACCATAACTTTGCTAATTTTGATGATGTCCCAGACAAAAGAAATTACTTGCATCTGCTTGGTTTTTATAAAAAACAATTGCAAGTTTGTAAAAAAATGGAATCTTTCGTTATAAAAAACTATCCAGAGTATTACCAAAGATTGGAGAAGCTTTTTTCTTTACCTACAGTTTTGGAATCCTCAGGGTTTAAATATACTAAGCAAGAGTCTTCTATGTTAGAATATGAATATATGAAAGAGCTTATATTTGGCAACAAACTTTCTTGTGGAAAGAATTCTGTACTTATGCGAGATTTAATTTCTCTAGGAAAAAGCAAAGTCCTTCACCAGCTCTTATCCACTAGTACAGAGTTTTTTATATTGCCTACTACAGATTTTCATTGTCAAAGTGATAAAATAATTTTAACAGGATTACGCGATAGTGAATTGACTTTTCCTGCTTTAAAAATAGATACGATCATTTTTAAGTCCATCGGGAAAATTTGTAAGCGAAGCACCTTTGAAAGTAGAGCCTTAAATTACCTCGATGAGTCTTTCCCTGAGTCCGAAAAAAAGAATTATATAAATGTTTTATGGAAACGGATTTTCCTACTTGTCGATATTGGTGTTATACTTCCTGTTACAAAACAAGAATATGATTATATGATATTAGGAAATAAATTAATGGACTAAGTGGATGCCTTAAAGAACACATAGTATCTAACTAAAAATCTTATCTCAATGGAAAAGATCAATCTTTCCGAGTTCCAGGAGAACAGCCTTGCAATTACTGAGATGCTTAGTACATCTGGTGGTTCTGGTGAATCTTCTGGTACCGTAAACTGCCAGACAAAAAGTAGTGGTGGTGACTCTGATCACAAAAGATGTGACACAGACTGGTAATTATTCCAGTAGGACTAAGTGGAAGCCTTAAAGAACACATGGTATCTAACTAAAAATCTTATCTCAATGGAAAAGATCAATCTTTCCGAGTTCCAGGAGAACAGCCTTGCAATTACTGAGATGCTTAGTACATCTGGTGGTTCTGGTGAATCTTCTGGTACCGTAAACTGCCAGACAAAAAGTAGTGGTGGTGACTCTGATCACAAAAGATGTGACACAGACTGGTAATTATTCCAGTAGGACTAAGTGGAAGCCTTAAAGAACACATAGTATCTAAATAAAAATTTTATTGATGAAAAAAATTAATTTAGCTGACTTTCAGATCTCAAGTATTATGGTAGATGAGATTTTAAATGTCATGGGAGGAAGTGGCGGTCATACGCACAATAATACTGGCACATGTGGTTGTTTGACCAACACACAAGGCTCTGATGGTGATGGAAAAACTTGTGATACAGATACTGACTAAAATCTCAAATTGATGGATAAGAAAATAGATTTATCAATTTTTCAGCATGATAGTTTGGAAGTAGAATCTATGCTATCAACATGTGGCGGTAGCGCAGGGGGCTATACCGGAACTGTTAACTGTAGAACGACTTCTGGTAGTCGAGATGCTGATCAGAAGTCTTGTGATGTAGATATTTAACCTTTAAGGAACGAAGAGGAAAACCTTCCTCTCCGTTCTAAACTTAAATTCAAAATAGATGATACTAATTTTTTCCAATGAAAATGATCTTTCAACTCTAGGTGTTGCCAAACGTTTGAAACAAATGAGGCAAGATGTAATTATTATTGAGCCCGATACATCTGACAATATGCTAATAGGAATTGATAAGGAAAAAATTCTCTTCAAGAATATTAGAACAGGTAGGGTATTTAATCTTCTCAATGCTTCTGCGTGTTGGTGGAGAAGAAGTGGCCTGGGAATGAAGAACTTCACAAAAAGTTTACCTGAAAAATTTATTTTTGAAGGGCAAGATCTTTCTGCATTGATTTATGGTAACAAAAGTCTTGCATTTATGGAAATGAGTGATCTTCGAGATTATATTTTTAATACCTTATATAAAAAATGTAAGATAAAAATCGGCAATCCTAATGTAATGGGATTGAATCGTTTGGAGGTACTGGATACAGCTAAAGAATTTGGATTGGAGACCCCAAATTTTGCAATAATTACGAACTACAATCAACTTCAAAAACTTGATAATATTAGTGATCCTTTTGTTACCAAAGCCATATACAATGGAATCTATAATGTATTTGGCAAAATGTCCTATTATACATACACAGAGGTTCACGATAAAAAAGATTTTGAAGATAAAGATATTCCTCTATTTCCATCTCTAGTAACCAGCCTTATAGAGAAATCATATGAGGTTCGTTCATTCTATCTTGATGGAAAATTCTATTCAATGGCAATCTTTTCTCAAAATAATGAGCAAACAAAAGTAGATTTTAGAAAATATAGCATTGAAAAGCCAAATCGGACAGAGCCCTATCAACTGCCGAAAGAGATTGAAACTAAATTAGAGGCAATTTATAAGAAGTACAACTTAAATTGTGGTTCAGCAGATTTCATAGTAGATCAAGAGGAAAACTATGTTTTCTTAGAAATAAATCCCGTTGGGCAATTTGGAATGACTAGTCAACCATGTAATTATGATTTAGAACAAAAAATAGCAAATTACTTAGTATATGGACATCAATAAAAAAGAATTAACAGATGAGCAAATTGAAAATTTGCCTCTCTTTTTCAAAACTATTTATTACAATAAAATGGTAAGTATAGATGCAGAGAATCAATTGATGAAGTATAATTACAATATTCATGCGGTTGAAATGCGTCATTATAATCCTAATCGTAGAATATGTCTACCATATGATTTTTCTCAATTTGCTAATAAATGAAATACAATAAAGATTTATATTTTATAGTATCGTCGTCTTGCCAGTTGACTAAAGGTTATAGAATGACCTTATTGCAAGACTTTTCTCGTAAGTCGTTAGAATATATTCCTAATGATTATTATATGCTCACCAAGTTACTGGATAGAAATAAACTTGGAGAGGTAACAAGCAAAATTGCTAGCTCATCAATGGAAAGCTTTGAGAAGTACTTAAACTTTATGTTAGATAAAGAATATGCTTTTCTTGTGAAAGATATTAGTACATTTCCAGCTAAGGATAGAACTATTCATGATACACTGTTTCCAATAAACGATGCCATAATAGAATTTGATTTTTTAGAGTCAAATCTAGAGGAAATGTATTATTATCTTAACGAACTTAATTTAATGCAGTGCCCCTACTTACAAATTCGTTTTTTACCTCCGTGTAGGTTTAATTATATAAAAGATGTATTGAACAAAATCTGTATGATGGATTTTGAGTGTGTAGAAGTACATGTCGCTGATAGTCATAATATACCTATCAATATATGGAATGAACTTATTTTTGCTAATGCTGCGGTTAGTCGGATATATTTGTATAATCAATCCCAGTCAGAGGTGTTACCTTATAATGTAGAACCTATAGGGAATGAATCCTTATTAATGGGAGAAGTCATAACTATAAAGCATTCTCTTGATGTAAAAAACTGCGGAAATATCAATAAATACTCTATGCAGTTTTTTAATGAAGATTTCTATGAAATAAGTAAGCACTACAATTCCTGCTTGTATAAAAAGATTGCAATTAATAAGTACGGGCATATTAAAAATTGTCTATTTTTGGATAAGGTCTATTCTGCAGCAAATGGTCTTCAACGGCTCGTGAGGTCTGAAGATTTTCGCAAGTGTTGGTATTTGAAAAAAGATAGTATTAAAATTTGCCAAGATTGCGAATTTCGTTATAACTGTTTAGATTGTAGAGCCTGCAGCCTATTAGATAAATTGGATAAGCCACAAAAATGTAATTATAATCCTTATAAATTAGCTTGGGATGATGACCAGAAGTGATATTTTTAATAAGATGAATAAATTATGGAAAAAGTTTCCATGCTATTTTCAATATGATCAGATGGATTGTGGTCCAGCGACTCTATCTGCTATCTCATCTTATTATGGAAAGAAATACTCTATTCAGGAATTGAGGGAATATTGCCATTTATCAAAGGATGGGGTAAGTTTGCTAGGTATTGAAGATGCGGCACATAATATAGGCTTCGATACCTTAGCAGTTAAAGTTTCTATTGAAGAAATGATACAAAAACATCCTTTGCCTTGCATCCTACATTGGGATAATTCCCATTTTGTTGTACTCTATAAAATTAAAGAAGATCTTTTTTGCAGAAGATTCAGTTTTTATATTTCTGATCCTACATTCGGGTTGATAAAATTAACTCAAAGTCAGTTTCAGGAGCATTGGTGTGGGCTTGATGGAAAAGGAATTGGATTATTGTTAACACCAACAAAAAAGTTTTATGCTACCCAACCTCTCAATCGTCCAATTGGATTACAAAAGAATATAAAAGGTATATTAGGCAAATTTAAGAAGGAATATCAAATTCTCTTTTGGGGCATGTTTTTTAGCAGTATTTTTGCGATGTTTTTCCCTTTCTTGACACAGTCCCTCATAGATATTGGAATTGCAAATAAAAATGTTAATTTTATATTTATAATCCTTTCTGCCCAAATTTTCCTCTTTTTGGGTTCAACCATTATTGAAGTTATTCGGAATTGGGTGTTGTTATATAGTAACTCCTTAATTGACATAGAAATTATTTTCAATTTTCTGAATAAAATAATTAAACTTCCATTTAAATTCTTTGATACTAAACAGTTGGGGGATTTTACATCCCGCATTCATGACCATAATCGAATCCAAAATTTTCTTACATCTCAGAGTATAACTGTTGTATTTTCTTTTCTGACATTCGCAGTTTATTTTATTTTATTAACATACTATAATACTAATATTTTACTTATATATATATGCATTACATTAGTGTCTATTCTATGGTCTGTATACTTTGTTGAAAAAGAAAAAAAACTTGATTATCATAGATTTCGCGTACAACGTGACAATCAACAAGATGTTTTTGAGCTTGTAAATGGTATTGCCGATATAAAACTTAATGGTACAGAGCAATATAAACTGGATCGATGGAAAAATAGCCAAATAAAATTATTTAATATCAACTTCAAAACTTTGAAAATTGATCAATTACAAAGTATAGGTTACGCTTCTTTCAATAAGATAAAAGATATCATTGTTATTTATATTGCAGCAAAAGAAGTTATAAAAGGAGATATGACAATAGGAACGCTCCTAGCTATTTCATATATAATTGGTACACTCAATGAACCAATCCAACAAATAATAGAGTTTATTAGGAGTCTCCAGTATGCAAAACTTAGCTATGATCGACTTACAGAAGTACAATTAATGGATGATGAAGATTCAGGTACTAGGGTTTCCTTAGACAGTATTCCTACAGAGAGTAGTAAATTTATACATTTAAATCATCTTGATTTTCATTATTATGGGCCACGCTCTCCCAAGGTTCTTGATGATATTTGCTGTACTATCCCATTTGGTAAAACAACTGCAATAGTTGGAGAAAGTGGAAGTGGTAAAACTACATTAATAAAAATATTACTTAAATTTTATTATAACTATTCTGGTGACATCTTCTACGATCAAATTAATCAAAAAGAACTTTCCGCGAAAAGCCTTAGGAGTTGTTGTGGTGTTGTGATGCAGGATGGATATATCTTTTCTGATACCTTGGAACGTAATATTGCAACAGGAGGGGGAACTGTAAATAAAGATATGCTTTTGCGAGCTGTTCAAATAGCTGAATTAGAAGATTTTGTTAGAAGTTTACCTCAGGGGTTTAATACAATGCTTGGAACTGGAGGCAATGGAATCTCTGGAGGTCAACGTCAACGCATATTAATTGCAAGAGCAGTTTACAAAAATCCAAATTTCTTTTTATTTGATGAAGCGACTTCCTCGTTGGATGCAGAAACTGAACGGAAAATATACGATAACCTTGACATTTTCTTAAAAGGGAAAACTGTTATTAAAATAGCCCACCGGCTTAGTACTGTCAAAAATGCCAATCAGATTATAGTCCTAAAAAAAGGTCGTATTATTGAATGCGGAATACATACCGAGCTTATAAATGCAAAAGGAGCATACTATAATTTAGTGAAGAACCAATTGGAATTAGGAAATTAAATTATGAATACAAACAATCTGCAAAAGAATTATTTCTTTGTTAAATATGGTCTAATTATTATATTTGTTACAGCATGTATAGTTCTTTTTTCACTATGGATTCTAAAAATTAAAGATATTTCTATCTTACAAAGAATAATAGAATATTTCATTAATAGACCTGTATTATGAAAAGCTCTCAATACAACATTTACAATCTATTGTCCCCTTTGCTAGCAGAATATCATTACAGTATATTGCGTAACGATTGGGATAAGGAAATGAAGCGTTTTCATTTCTCTCTGACATTGCCTATACTTTCTAATAAATTAAAGATATTTGGTGTAGAGAATTTCATCGCTAAAGTTCCTATTGAAAAATTTTCCCTAATGCCAGATAAATTTCTTGCAGTTTTTAAAAATCAAGAAACCTTTGACACAGTTTTAGTATCAAAGTTCCCCTCATATGTTGTAATTACAAATATTAAAACAGGCGTTTCTCAGCATATTACTTATAAAGATGTTCAGGAAAAATGGACTGGTTATATACTCTCTTTCAAAGAAAAACCAACTATAACACCTTTTCCTGATACTGAGAAAAAGGATAAATTTAACAAAACCATTAGTTGTGGAGTAATATGCTTTCTTTTGATTTTATCTTTTTATTTGATTTATTCCCATCATACATCTTTGGCTATTGACTTATTAATTTTGATAGGTATTGTTGGAATAATTGTATCATGGCAATCATTTAAAACATCTTTAGGCTATTATAATCAAAAAATTCAATCTATATGCAATATAATTGATAAAGGTAATTGCTTTTCTGTGATTCACTCTAAGGGCTCACAGGTGATGAAAAGCATCTCCTTAGCAGACCTCTCTCTAGCTTTTATGATCTATTCTACCTCTACAGCCTATTGCGCTATTTTTAATTATAAGATTTTATTTATCAATGAGTTGCTTATACCTTTAGCTCTCGCGCTAATTGTATATTCTATAATTTATCAAATTCATCTACAAGAATATTGTATTATATGTCTTGCGACATCTATATGTGTGATACTTCAGTCTTGCATATTGGTAATTTGTAATCCTCTAGTTCCTGATTATGATGCATGCTGTATTAACCTCTGGATAGGAATGGTATCAATTTGTACAACATTTATGCTAAAAGCTATTATAAGAAAAATAATAACATTGTATGCAGAGTTAAAATTTAGAAATCTGATATACTATAATCCGAATATTCTGAATTCATTTTTTATACAACTTCATCAAATAAATATAGCCTCTTTATACAATTTACCATTAATACCATTAGGCGATTATGGAGAAAAAAATATAATAATATTACTGTCTTTATCTTGCGATTATTGTAAAGATGCATATAAACATATTCGTAAATTAAAATATTATCATCCTTTGAAATATAGAATTAAACTATTGATTGATACAAAGACACTAGATAAAGTAACCCAAGATATTTTTCTTAAGTTGACGGAAATAGATAATTCTATAGATTTAGAAAAAGCCTGCGATGATATTTTTCTCTATGATATGTCACTAAAAAAGTGGATAAAGAAATGGGGAAGACCAAACCAATCTTCGTATAATTCATTAGATAAGAAAATACAGTCTATAGAAGAATTTGAAAGAGAAAATCAAATTAGTGATGTACCAACACTCATTATAAATAATCAAATTTGGCCTTCAGATTACTATAAAATAGATGATTTATTATATAATATACAGTTTATGAATATTTGATTTATATATTGAGATTATTGTCATATGTAAAATAATAAAATCAACTCTACCATATTTAGCAGGGTTGATTTTATTATTAGATTTATGATATATCGATATCCTATTATATGCCAGTTATTGAGTAGCTATTCAGCGATACTCGATATATACAATGCATATCAATTTATCAAACCTTAAATAAGGCTTGAATCGCATTATATGGAGTTTTGTCGTGCTTCTTCGCTGTTTCTACAATCGAAGAAGTTCAAGAAAGGCGCCTGCTCCGAAGTCGGAACGAAATATACATGAGTTCTTTAGTTTGATTTTTAGCTTGCGTATTCCCCGTTCGCTTCCATTATTGTCAGAGGGTATCATCGGATTCTCAAGGAAATTCAAAATGTAATCTCTGCATTTGACTAAGCCTTTTTTGAACGTAATGAACTTTTTACCAAGTTTCTCTATATTCTGTTTGAGCAGATTGTCTAAACGCCGGGTCCATGACACCTTGTCTATAACGTCCTTCGGATTAGTGTTCCGCTGGTGAATAGCTTCACGGAACAGATTGGTTACTTTCCCAGACCACTCTTGTTCTGTGTTCAACTCTGAAAGATATTGCAGTTCGCGAAGTAAGTGAGCAAGACATACCTGGTGATTGAGGAAATGGAGTGCAAAGTATGCGCTATGGCGGTCGGTAACGGCAGTCATTCGTTCCAAGCTATCGCTAAACTTGTCTGCCAATACCTTCGAGCCTCTTCCAGCAGTACGAAAAAGCAGTGTGTAATAAACTGTTTGTGCTATCCAGGCCCAATCGAGTCTTTTGTTACAGTAAAAGCCACTCTCATCGAAACCAACTACTGCTGATGACTTGATATATTCTTTAATCTTATCAATCACAGGTTGCGCATTTCTTTTTGCTTCATTTACCCAGTTCACCTGCGAGCCTTCGCTTGGAGTGAGACCGAGTACCTCACGCAAAAAACTTGCTATACGCCGTATGGGAGAAATTGCACGACACTCAGATAAACCACTAAAGTCTTTACGCTTGAATCATATACCACGTTGTTTGACCGCCGTCTCGGTGCCGTCCAAATACGTTCACCACAGTTCTTACATACCATCACATAGTGTCGGATTTACTTGATTACGGGCTTCAACTCTGGAATGGAAATAACCTGCGTCACATAATCAAGTACACGCTCGGCGTCTGATAAAGATTCTCTGCAACGAGTGCAATAGTTAGGTACCTCATCGATTATCTCGTCAGGTACGGAAGAGCAAGACAACTTATGCCCATCATGTCCCTTTTGTCCTCCCGGCTTCTTACCACTTGGCTTACGTCGGCTTCTTGTTCTTCTGACAACCTCATCCTTCATACGCTCCTTGCTTGGTGGAGTACTGCTGTTATTAGAGTTCTTGTCAGGGTTTTCATACTTGGCCAAGCGTTCCCGTAAGTTTGTAAGTTCCGTATCTTTCTTGCGGATTTGGAGGTTCAGAGCATTTATGTTACGGTTCAATTTCATAATCTCGGCATACTGCTGGCTGATAGTTTCACGCAACAATCACATCTCTTCCGTCATGTCTTGTAATACTTTTGATATGTCCGCAACTTGCTCTTTCATAGGTACAAAGAAAATCTGAAATATGCAAGAAAAATGAGTATCTTTATAGTCTTTATATGAAGATTTTAGGGGAAAGAATACTGACTGGTTAATACCGCTGAATAGTTACTATCGCAAACAAAAGTGTTATAAAATCTAAAATAATCAGCAAGGCGAGCAATTATTACACTTTTGTGTAGAGTATATATGCTTTATTACGTCTACTTTTGCCTAAAATAATTATTTCGTTATGGAAGAAAGATACAGTAGAAACAGGCTCTATGTGAGCGAAAGAGAACAAAGCATCATCAAGGATTATAAAATATTCCTTGGTGGTGCAGGTATAGGCAGCATAGTGGCTGAATGCGCTTTAAGATTTGGTTTCGAACATATCACCATCGTTGATGGTGATAAAGTTGAGAAAAGTAACCTGAACAGGCAGAATTATACGGAGCAAGATATTGGCAGATACAAGGCGGAATGTTTGGCAGAGCGTTTGCAAAGTATCAATCCTGATGCGCAGATAGATTACCATACAGAGTTCCTTAACCCTGATAACATCGAAGAGATGCTGAATGGGCATAATGTAGCCATCAACGCCTTGGACTTTAAGGACGATACGCCTTTTGTCTTTGATAGGATTTGCAAGGAAAGAAAAATCCCAGTACTACACCCATACAACTTTGGTTGGGCTGGCTTTGTCACGATTGTAGATCCGCTGGGACATTCTTTGTCCGAACTGGCAGACGAACCAAAAGGCTTTGAACTAAAGGTGGCTGAGTATGTAACCGGACACGGGGCTTTTTGGAATCAACCTAAAGAGTGGTTAGACAAAATTGTAACCCAATATAAAAAGGAAAGCGAAATGCTGCCGCCTCCACAATTATCCATAGCCTCGTGGATTACCGCAGGCTTGTGTACAACGGCAATGTACAATCTTGCTACAGGAAAACCTGTGAACTATTTTCCTAAATTCTATCTCTCTTCGCTTTTGCCGTAAGTTATTTTTTTCAGAAGAGTTTGTTTAAGGTAGCTCTTGAAATAGCTTCGGTGATATTCGTCACGCCTAATTTGTCAAAGGCGTGGCGTTTATAGGTTTTGATAGAATCTAACGAGCGGCACATTCTGTCTGCTACTTCTGTCATTGTTAGTCCCGCTGCTGACAATCTAAGCACTTCGAGTTCCTCTTCTTTTAGCGAAACTCTTTCACATTCCATCCACCGATGGCTTTCGAAAGAATATTTCCAATAGTTAGGATTACCCTTTTTGTGGAACTCTACATGCCCCACTGTTTTATGTGAAGATAGTGATACGACACACATACCTATCCATATCTTACCCTCATCTGTCAATAGTATTGGGGTAAGTTGGTGATTTATTAGTTTCCTCTTTGTTCCACTATTCAGATGAAAGTGATAGGACATAGAACACTGGTATTTATCAACATTATCGAATGTCTCAAAGAACTTAAACCCACTGCTATTTAACTCAATAAGCATTTTCTGTTCGTCCTCTGGTACATGCTCCAAGTAAAAGCTGTAGCCTAATTCCTTGACTTCTTTTGCCGTATGTCCACAAAGAAACAAAGGGTTGTCCGACACATAAAGAAATTCCTGCCTGTAATAGTCTATCAAGTAAACACTCTGATAGGTAACACGAGCAAAAGCCTCTACGGTTTGCGCCAATGTAGAGAGTACATTGGAATCATAGTCAGGTGCGTTGCGCACGGTGTTCGATGCTATAAAGAAATCTTTTATGTCTGTCATATATGCTAAACGTGCTAAGACTCTCTGATATATTTCACTACAAAAGTACATTTTTAATGTGGAATACCGCAAAAAGATTACACAAAAGTGTAAAAAACAAAGAGAGAAATGCAGATTTACACAAAAGTGTAATAGGTGATATTTGCATAAGAAGTATTTTTGCCATATAAATCAAGAAACAAAAAGCATTATGGAAAAACAGATTGCAACATTTAAGGACTACGCTATCTTCATGGCAGACAAAACGAGTCTGTTGGAAATAGCACAGTTTGTGGTCAGGGAAAATTACTCCCATCACTTATCTTCATTTACAGAGAAAGAAGTAAATGAAGATATCAAATCAGTGCTTGAAGAAGAGGAATATCTGTATGATAACAAATCTCATATCTATATTGCAAGGGATGCCTTTGGGAATATAATTGGCTGCATCAGGAGTTTTCATTGGGATAAACACAAGACTCTTCCTATCGAAAAAATATATGGGATAAACCCACTGAATGCTATTCACTGGGAAAGTAAATATAGTTTTTGGCATATAGGGCGCTTTGCCGTTGCAAAGGATTCGGGAATATCCACATTGACATTGTTCAAGCGGCTAATGGCATTAGCAGTAAAGCCGATAGTTGAGGACAAGTACAGCTATATGATTGCAGAGATTGACAGCAAACTATTGAAAGTAATGAAGGTGTTGGGATTTGGTACACGTCAAATCGGAAAATCCATCGAATATCTGACATCGGAGACTGTTCCTGTATGTTCCAGTAAGAGAGGTATTATGGGCTTCTTTTCCAGATATGGTGAACTTTGCAAGGCTGCATGATTACACTTTTGTGTAATATTTCAGACAACAAATTCAGAATTACACAAAAGTGTAACGATATAATTTGGAGATATAAATATATTTGCAACAGAAATAATCAAGTCGACAAGATTATAAAACAGACCTAACTGGTTAAAGGAGCAATGCCGGAAGCTATAGGATGGCAAATTCAGACCAAACTGAACTTTAACATAAAGGAGCGGATACTGAAAAGCTATACGAGTAAGTAAATTGTAAAAGAAATAAAAATGAAGAACAATGAGATTGCATCTTTTGATTCATTTGAAATTTTAAATTTCGATGAATTGGAAAACTTGTGCGGAGGTGAAAGATTCGGTGAGCAAGCAGAAGCGGGGAAAGCAGCCGGCTTCAATTGCTGTAATGGTAACGGTAGCGGTTCTACCAGTGTGGAAAAAATATGATATAGCAGATAGAAAATGTATCCACCTACCTTTAGATAGGTGGATACTATTTATTAAATATAAAGCAGATGAGGAGTACAAGATACAAGGAACTTGAGGTTGGGGATAAGAAATTCATTTACAATGATTTGAGCATGTCTTTGATTTTGATGAAATCTTCTTCCGAAAAACTCGATAGTAAAAAGATGAAATCTATATTAGGTGCCCCTTGTATAGAAACAAAGGTTAACAACACAGAACCCCATAGGGATATAAATAGAATTACTTTATGTGTTTCTAATAATTGCAATTTGAGATGTAAATATTGTTATGCACAAGGAGGTGATTATGGTGCCGTAAGATCTCTAATGACAATTGATACAGCAAAGAGTTTTATATCCTTTTGCAAAAGTAATTTTGATTCTATCAATAAAATTGTTTTTTTTGGAGGTGAACCTTTACTCAATGAGAAAGTTATTGATTTCGTATGTAAAGAAATAACCAATATGTACAGAGGGGAAAAACTCAAAACTCCAAAATTTTGCATTGTAACAAATGGAACTATCCTAAATCCCGTATTACTTGGGGTCATTAGGAAATATATTAGTAGTATAACCGTTAGCATAGATGGACCTGAAACTATACATGACTTTAATAGAATACGTGCGAATGGAAAAGGAAGCTACAGCTCTGTTGTCAATTTTATTGCAGAAATTAAGAAAATAAAAACTATAGAGTTATCTTATGAAGCTACTTTTACACAAAAAGCAATAAAAGAAGGCTTCGATCATATGAAATTAAAGCAGTATCTCAAAAGTTCTTTTGGAATTTCAGGTGCCATTGTTAATGATTCTCATTTAGATAAAGGTTATGCGTTATCTTATATTGATTCTATCACAAGAGAGCAAATGCGTGAAAGTGAATTTCGCTGTCTGCCCACTGAATTTTGGAACATTTTGGAGCACCTAATCAAGAAGAATAACAATCTCTTTTGCAACGTTGGCTTCAACAACATATCTGTTTCTGTAAACGGAGAAATATATGGTTGCCATCTATTAAATGAGAAATCCAATTGCAGTTTAGGTAACATTGCGGGTGCTAATTTATACACTGATATGCAAAAGTTCAAATATGCAATTAGTCATGTCAACAAGGAAAACCAAGACTGTGTTAATTGTTGGTGCAGGAATCTATGTGGCGGCTGTACCGTAGAGTGTTTTTATGACGAGAAAAAAGGATGTTTTACTAATCGTCCCCAAAAGGAGTTTTGCGAGTTCCGTCAAGAATATATTAAGAAGATTTTGACATTACTGGTGGATATAAGGACTGATGAACCTCTTTGGAGGCTATTGATTAACAGTTTAAACGGTAAAGAACTATGAGAAGAATACTTTTGATGTGTTTATTGTCACAGCTTGTTGTCCTATCTTACGCACAAAGCGTGATGGGCAAAGTAGTGGATACTCATCATGCTCCCATACCATTTGCCAATGTTGTGCTGCTCAATGCCAAGGATTCCACTTTCATGGCAGGGACTGTGACTAAGGAAGACGGCTCTTTTTCTTTGGAGACAGGGGGCTCTAACAATATTCTGAAAGTGTCGAGCATAGGATATGTGACAACACTGATAGCATTCAAAAGTAGTAATATTGGGGATATAATATTGGATGAAGGCAACCGAACCCTTGCTGAGGTCATCGTGAAAGGTTCTTTACCACAATATAAGGCTGTTGCCGGTGGACTGAAAATTGATATTCATAACTCCTTACTGAAGGATGTGGGAACGGCAAACGATGTCGTCTCTATGCTGCCAGGCATTGAAGGTAATAACGGCAATTTCACGGTCTTTGCCAAAGGCACACCTGAAATATACATCAACAACAGGAAGGTACAGAATGCCAACGAACTCAAGTACTTGAAATCGAATGAGATAAAAAGTATAGACATCATCACGACACCGGGGGCAAGATACAACTCGGAAGTGGGTTCGGTCATTCGTATAAGTACCATTAAGAACACAAGCAGCGGCATCGGCGTGACAGCCTTCGGCCAAGGTGAGTATGCCCGGAAATGGACCACTTACGATGACGCTGCCATCAAGTATCATACAGGTGGTCTTGAAGTGACTGGGGCCTTATCTTTTACAAATGGCTATAATGCTGCGGATGCAACGATCACAGATGACTTTAAGAGCAATGGCAACCATATTAATATATTACAAGTGTGCCCTAATGATTTTTGGTATACTATCGCCGACGGGAAGATTGGGGCAAGCTATGACATCGGTGGGAACAACTTGATTGGGCTGTCCTACAAACTCGATGGTTCTATATACGAGGGAGGACACGCCAACACGCAACAGACCATAACGAGAAACCAAGTATTGGAAGGCTATGTTGACCAGCAGATGACCATTCTTGAAAACGAAAACCCACAACACGAGGCTAATTTGTATTACCTGGGCAAAGTGGGGAAGCTTGGCATAGACCTAAATGGTACATGGGTGTGGAAGAAGTCTTCCCGCAACCAGATGTCGGCAGAAAGCAGCGAGGAATTAGAGGGCCGTCTCATCCATTCTTCAAGTACCAACAGGAACAGGATGTTGGCTGCAAAGCTCATCCTTACCTATCCCATATGGAAGGGAGAGGTAAGTGTCGGCAGTGAGGTGTCCCATACTAAAACACATGGGTTATACAACAATGTTGAGCAAATACTCACGTCATCGGATGACGAGATACGCGAGAGCAACACAGCCTTGTTTGCCGAGTACTGTGCTCCTTTTGGAAATTTCAATATCGTTGCTGGATTACGTTATGAGGATGTGAAATCCTACTACTATTCATTTGGGGAATTGCAGACAGGACAGAGCCGTGATTATAACGATCTGTTCCCCAATGTCTCCATTGGCTGGCACCACAGGCTGGCCGAGGTGCAGTTCAGCTATGGGAAGCGCATAAGCAGGCCTAGTTATCAGTCGCTTAGCTCCAATGTGCAATATGACAACCGCTACGAGTATGAGGGAGGCAACCCGCTGCTGAGACCCACAATAATACATAACGTTGACTTGCTTTTTACTTATTCATGGCTTCATCTTGCAGCCGGGTACAATTACCGGAAAGATGCACGGTTCTCATTTGCAGATTTGTATCAGGAGGACTCTGAGATTACTATCTGGAGAAATAAGAATTTCGACAAACAGCAGTCGTTCAACGCCTCCATTACACTGTCGCCGAAATTCGGATTCTACAAGCCTTCACTCCTGTTAGGCTACTGGCAGCAGTTCCTTGATGTGAAACAATATGGGGTATCAGAAGATCTGAACAAGCCCTTGTGGAAGATGGATTTCCGCAACTGGTTTGAAATAAACAATACCTGCAAGGCAATGCTCTATTTGAGGTACAGGTCAGGCTATGATGATGGATTTACCAGAAACAAGCATTCGTTTAGCGTCAACCTCCGATTGCAAAAGGATTTCCTACAGAAATCTCTGACCGTCTCACTATATGCCAACGACATATTCAAGCAGCAGCGCAACTGTTGGACGGGCTATTACAGTGTGGCTACTATGACTAAGGACTCGTACGGCTATACTAGGATCATTGGTATCTCTGTGTCTTACAATTTCAACAATACAGGAAAAGGCAAATACAAGGGAACAGGTGCCGGTAATGATGAAAAGTCAAGGTTGTAAAAGGCTTTAGCATGAAAGATAGCTTCAAGTGTATAATTCAGTCGGACAGTATGATGTGCGGCATCACCTGCTTGCAAATGGTATGTAAACATTTTGGCAGGGAAGTCTCATTGCGTACATTGTCAAAACTTTGTGTTGCGACATCAGAGGGAGTTTCGATGCTGGGTGTCAATGAAGCTGCAAATAAGCTCGGACTACGCACAATGTGTGCAAGAACCGATTTTGATACTCTGAGCAAGGCTACTCTTCCTTGCGTCCTCCATTGGAATCAGAATCACTTTGTCGTGCTCTACAAGGTGAGGAAAGGGCGTATCTTTTATGTGGCTGACCCTGGCAAGGGACTCGTGAAATATAATCTTGAGGAGTTCGGGAAACACTGGGTAAGCACTGCTTCTCAAGGAGAAGAGAAAGGTATAGCGATGTTTCTCGAGCCCACACTGGAGTTCTACTCGCATAAGGTGGACAATGAGGAAGAGGACGGCAGCCCAAGGTCTTTCCAGTTCCTCTTTGGTTACATTAAGCAATATCGCAAGTACTTCGGTCAAATTGTTTTAGGCTTGCTCGTTGGCAGCCTGCTGCAACTCATTCTGCCTTTCCTCACACAATCTATCGTGGATGTGGGCATCAAAAACCAGAACATCGGCTTTATATGGCTGATACTCCTTGGACAGCTGATGCTTACCATAAGTAGAACTGCCATCGATTTTATCCGCCGTTGGCTGTTGCTCCACATCTCGTTGCGCATAAACATTTCGTTGGTAAGCGATTTCTTCATCAAGCTTTTAAAGTTGCCAATGTCGTTCTTTGATACCAAACTAATGGGCGACCTTATGCAGCGTATGGGCGACCATAGCCGTGTAAACTCGTTTCTGACACAACAAACGCTCAGTATTGTGTTCTCGCTTTTCACCTTTGTGGTGTTCAGCATTGTATTGCTATCCTATAACTGGCTTGTCTTCGCCATTTTCATGCTCGGCAGTATGCTTTATGGCGGTTGGCTTGCGCTATTTCTAAGGCGCAGAAAGGTACTCGACTACGAACTCTTTGAGCAGCAAGCCATCAACAACAACAAGACTTACGAGTTTATCACCTCCATGCAGGAGATAAAGCTCCAAGACTGCGAGCAGCGCAGACGCTGGGAATGGGAGGACGTGCAGGCAGACCTCTTTGGAGTGCAGATGAAATCGCTGAAACTCCAGCAGACACAGGAGGCAGGCAGCATCTTCATCAACGAACTAAAGAACATCGTCATCACGGTGGTGGCAGCAACAGCCGTCATTCATGGACAACTCACGCTGGGTATGATGCTTGCCGTGCAGTACATCATCGGGCAACTCAACTCACCTGTGGAGCAGTTGATGAGTTTCTTCTACTCCGTACAAGATGTAAAGATAAGCCTTGAACGTATCAACGAAATCCACCGTATGGACGATGAGAACGGAAAGCAAGGATTGGAAACCTCTGTGAAAGAAGAGGATAAGGGCATAGACCTTGAAGACGTAAACTTTAAATACGACCCACACGCACTGAAGACCATCATTGATGATGTTAGTCTCACCATCCCCAAAGGCAAGGTAACAGCCATTGTCGGAGCATCGGGTAGCGGAAAAACCACGCTCATCAAACTCATGCTGGGTTACTATCCCGTGCTGGGCGGACAAATCAATATTGGTGGAACAGATGTAAACACACTCAATAAAAAGTGGTGGCGCAGACAATGTGGCGTGGTGATGCAGGACGGCGTGATATTCTCTGAATCGATAGCTCGCAATATAGCCGTAGACGATAAGGAGATAGACAAACAGCGATTGCAGACGGCTGCAGAGATAGCTTGTATTCACGATTATGTGATGGGGCTGCCATTAAAGTATAATACTAAGATAGGTCGCGATGGTGTGGGCTTGAGCCAAGGGCAGAAACAGCGTATATTGATAGCGAGAGCCGTATACAAGAACCCTGACTATATCTTCCTTGACGAAGCCACCAACTCGCTCGATGCCAACAACGAACGTATGATTGTGGAACATCTTGACGAGTTCTACAAAGGAAAGACGGTAGTTATAGTGGCTCACAGATTAAGTACGGTGAAGAATGCCGACCAGATAGTGGTACTGGATAAAGGAAAGGTCGTAGAAATAGGCAACCACGAAGCACTTACGGCAAAGCGTGGCGCATACTACAACCTTGTAAAGAATCAGTTGGAGTTAGGAACCTAATATAAAAGAAGTACAACTATGGCAGACGATAAGATAGAACTCCGTAGCGAGAAAGTAAGACATATCATTGGCGAAATCCCTTCAGGTATTGTGCGTTATGGTATCATGATTATTACTATCGTGATTTTAGGACTACTTGTAGGGGCGTATTTTATTCCTTACCCAGATACTATTGACTGTAAGGCAGTGGCAATTGAAGAAAATAAAGTTACTTTGCTCATTCCTTATAAATATCTCAATGAGATAAAAAAAGGAGCTAAAGTAACCATAGAATTTGAAGGGTATAACTCAGAAGCATATCCATGTAAAAATGGATTCATTACTAATATTTCACACATTCCAGTAAAACAAGATGGGCACAATTTCTTTATGGCTCACGTGCAAGTTAGTAGAAAAGGTTATAGTCTTCTACATAATATGACAGGAACAGCCTCTATATTAATTAACAATAAAACTATTTTACACCATATTATAAAGCTGTAAATAACTTTATTTAGTTTGATAAGCAGAATAAAATCAATAGATTTTTAAGTCTTAATTAGATGACATAGATTAGAATTATGTTTTATCCTCTCTATTTCTGAAGCCACCAAATTTAATATTTCCTGTTTCACACACTGATAGTTAATTTCGATGGTTTCTTTGAGATTATCGGAGCCATCTTTGTTTCGGAATGTGTTGATTTCTGGAATAGACTGGTATTGCATCATTTCGGCAGAGACTTTGGCGCTATCCACTACAATCTCCGCGTGGAAAATCTTTTGATCAATACGCTCGTCGAAGTTGTCGGAGACTGCACCTACAAACATACCTTGGGTGAGATTACTGATTTTCGATGCAGGGATAAGACTGTCCATCTGTGTGGAGATAGACGTGGACTTATCGTTGCGGTTAATGGTCATAGACTGTCGTTGTTGAAGCACTTTACCAAAACGCTCGGAAAGCGTCTTGGCAGTTTCGCCTACGACTTGCCCAGAGAAAACATTGCCCACCGTGTTTTGTATTACTTTGCTTTCCTTGTCCCCATAGTCCCGGGTAAGCTGCGAGAAGTCTTGAAAGCCCAAGCAAACTGCCACTTTATTGCTACGGGCTGTGGCGATGAGATTGTCAAGTCCACGGAAATAGATAGTCGGCAACTCGTCGATAATCACGGACGATTTGAGTTGCTTCTTCTTGTTGATGAGTTTCACAATACGACTATTATAGAGTCCAAGAGCAGCTGAGTAGATATTCTGACGGTCGGGGTTGTTACCTACTACAAGAACTTTCGGCTCATTGGGATTATTGATGTCGAGCGAAAAATCATCACCCGTCATTACCCAATAGAGGGCTGGCGAAATCATTCGTGAAAGTGGTATCTTGGCACTGGCTATCTGTCCCTGCAATTGGTCCTGCGCTCCACCCTCCCAAGCGTCCATGAAAGGAGAAAGGTAGTTGGCAAGCTCATCGTAGGAAGTGAGTATCGGAAATATCTGTGAATAGGGGCGATTAAGAAATTCGATGGCATGTGGGAAGGTACAATACTTGCCATTCTCATATATCTTCAGAAACCAAATGATGGCAGCAAGTAAGATGATAGGCGACTCCACAAAGAAGTCTCCCTGTTTCTGTATCCACGAGCGGTTGAGGTTAAGCATAATCGTGTAGGCACTCTCATAGGCATCCGATATATCCGTCATAAATGACGGGTTGATGGGATTGCAACGGTGCGACTTTCGTGGGTCGTCGAAGTTAATCACAAAGAACTGCGGCTTTACTTGGTAGGCATCAAGGTGGTTAAGCAAATGGTTATAGGCAATCTCGGAAAGGTCGGGGAACTTGTAGTCGTAGATATACATTGCAAAACCCTTCTCAATCTGCTGTTTGATATAGTTGTTCACGATGGCATACGACTTACCCGAACCGGGAGTGCCGAGCACCATAGATGCACGGAAGGGATTGACCACGTTTATCCAGCCGTTGTTCCACTTCTTTTTATAGTAGAAGCGCGTAGGCAGATTGACAGAGTATTCATTTTCCATCAATCGTGTTTCCTGCATAAAGCTCTCATTTTCGGTGTTGAATACATCATCCATCAAGTTATTTTTGAGCAGTCGACTCATCCATACACCTGCCATCAGCAGGCAGATATAGCCCACGGACAACGTGAAGATATAGAGCGAAGCTGCACCCACCTTACCGATGGGCAATGCCAACAGCCACCAATTGAGAAAGAAAAACATAAACCCAGCGAAAAACACCATCCAAATCTTTGGCCATGTGATTTTCTCTTCTTTCACTCCTTTCGTCCCCAAGCAGGATAAGGCGAGAAATACCACACAAAAGAGTTTTGTCCACAGGATAGATGAAAATAATCCCGTGGTGCGTTGAAAGTTCATCAGTATCTTGTTGATGATACCGAGTGTGAAGTGCCACGACTGAAACGCCTCGTAGCAGAACCAATAACAGTTAATCAGGAGGAAAATCACCGATATACCTCTCATAAAGTCCATGACTTTACCCAATGCTCTTAAATCGTCTTCTTGTACCATAATGCTATTTTATTGTTGTTAGAAAATCATTTGAATGCTATTTGAACGGTGTACTTAACGCTTCCTGCGTTTAAGATTTACTTTACTTTGTTTTCGGAGTTTGCGTTGCCACGCTGCTTCTTTCCAATCATCATTGCCCGATGCAGAGAAAGTTTCCCCTACCATATCGTCAATAAGTTCATCAACAAGATTGTCGCTTTCCTGCTCATCAGACTGTATTGTCTGCATCTGTTGCTGTAAGGTGGTATCAATCTTACCATAAAGCGATTCATCCAAAAATGGATTATTCTCTGGGTTAGAGAAGTACTCGTTAAACTTATTAGCAGCATATCCTTTACCCAAGCGTGAGCCATTGAGTGCAACGCCCACTTTATCGTCAATGAATGTGATGCCATAGATACGCCCACCCTCATTCTTTCGGATTGCCACACGCAAGCCTTGTTCCTCCAATCTTTGTCGAAGTCTTTCCTCCGTTTGGGGAGAAGTACGCATTACTTCTAATACCTTTCTTCTAACGGTTGGTATCAATGGCTTAACCATCTGCTTCGATTTTTGCATCTTGTTCTGAACGGCAGCATAGCCCACACCTCTACCTATGTCCGAGGCGTGAATGGGTGTGCTTGTTTTATTGCCCTTATCATCAGTCGGAACATAGACCAGCCCATTATATTTCTTTCCCCGAAACTCTGTTTTGATTTCCTCTACGGTAAGGTTGTATGCAGAAAGGATGGCGTTCAGTTCGCCCAAGGAACAGAAACAATAATGCTTCAGCACCATGTGGACAATGTTTGTCACTTGCTCCTTGATATTTCCTCTGGTGGTGTCAATTTTAGGTGTTTCATTCATCACCTTGTCAGTGATCTTTGAGCTTGGGATAAGATCGTATTTCCTTTCCAAGGTATCAGTAATCTGCTTGCTCCTTCGCTTTTCAAACTTGTCGTTGATTTTCTTTCCTTTACCATCTATCCGAAGCGACACAATGTGTATATGCTCACGGGCGATGTCGTTGTGCTTGAAGACGATATAGGGTTGGTTGCCATAGCCGAGTGCCTCCATATACTCCTTGGCTATCTGTGTGAGTTGCTCATCGGATAGTTTCTCGTCCGGGTGCGGATTGAGCGAACAGTGGAACACCGTTTTCTTGGTACGGCAGTTCTTCGGTATCAATGCCTCCATATCAGCAAGCACGTCCTCCATCGTATAACGTCCTTCCTTGCTCTGATACAATTCAGCGGCAAGAAGAATATTCGCTTCTCCTTTTTCCACCTTTTTGAAGTTGTAGCCGAGTGCTCCTCCGAGGTTCTCCGTTGCTGAAATTTTTGCTATCATTTTTTTTACTAAATTCTCAATACTTCTTCTTTCTATAATCAATGGTTAGATTGATTGCCTGCTCCTGCAAAGTGATGATTTGAGCAGACTGTTTCTCCAACTTCTCAAGCATAATCTGTGCAGTCTTCACGCTGTGATAACTGTTGATAGCACGCACGACTTGGTTATACAGCACGCCAATCTTATGGATTTGTGCCGTCAGGTCAGAGAGTTTTCGGTAATATTCCACGGCGGATTTATCCACCGTTATCACCTTGAAACTCTCTCCAAGAATACGACCACGCACGAAATCCGACTTGGTTTCCGCACCTGATTTATGGAACAAATCAATCGCCCGTTGCTGGTCTTTGGGCTTGGGAAGACGGGTATCCCATCTGTCCCATCGTTCTATCTTTTCGTTCATTGTTTTTATCCTTATCTAATTACGACTTTGGAGTAATTCTTCCCCCTTCGGGGCAAGGGTCTTTGTCGGCAGAAACGAAGTTTGTCGGACAAAGACACACCTTGCCAATATCAAGAGTTGATACGATTGAAGTATCCACCCTTTTGGGGTGTCTGCTTCGGGACGTTACCTCCATGTATTATTCTCGCCTGCAAAGTTACGGCAGATTTTCAAATATCTCATTATCAATGATGTTCACTCTTTTTCCTTGCATTTCCCTATACTTCACAGGTAGTTGAAACTTAGGATAAAACCTTGTTATTTTGCAACCAGATTCAGTTGAAAGACAGCTTAAAATCCGTATGGGTGAAGAGTCAAAAAAGATGGTTTCAATCTCAAAAAGATTCAATCAAGAAAGGTTTGAACTGCGGATGGTTTTATGTTTTTGAGCTGAGTCAAAATTGAGCTGGGTCAAAACCAGACTTTTAGGTCGAGTCAAAAATATGGTTTCAACAACAAATATGACATGACTTGTCAGTCAAGATATACATTAACTTATAACATAAGTAACAACCGACTATGAATATGGAAAAGAAAAAAAACAATCCCATCTATCTGGGCTTCGCCTCACAGAAAGGCGGAGTTGGTAAAAGCAGCCTTGCCGAAGTGCTGGCTTCCATACTATATTACGAAAAGAACATCTCTCTTGCCGTCGTGGACTGTGACGGTACGCAGGAATCTTTCTACAAACTCCGCGAACGCGACAGAGACCTCATCGAGTCCTCACCCGAACTGGGCAAGGAACTTCATGAACGCCTGTCGCGCTACGGCAAGAAATCGTATCATATCATCAGAAGCAAACCAGAAAGAGCCGTTTCCGATGTCATGAAATACCTTCGTAAAATGAAGACGGCACCGCAACTGATTATCTTTGACTTTCCTGGTCATGCCCTTACCAGTGCCATGATGGATTTGTCCATTACGATGGACTACATCATCTCACCTATAGAAGCCGACCCACAGTCGCTGGCTTCGAGTTTTGCATACGCCAAGACAATCAGGGACTTGGGTGTCGGGTTTGAAGGCTCACGCATTCAGGACTTCTTCCTGCTTTGGAACAAACTCAACCGCAGTGCCAGTACCATGGTCATCGACCTGTTTAGTCAGAATGCTGAGGAACAGGGACTGCCGATTTTCGATACCCGTATCTACAACTCCGTCCGATTCAGCAGGGAATTGGCACAAGGGGGTGTCAAAGGTGTATTCCGCTGCTCCTACCTGCCCCCTGCACCTGCTCTCCGCCATCAGACTGGAGTGGATGAGTGGGTAAAGGAGGTCATGGAGAAACTCAACCTGAAAACTGAGAACGGCGTATGAAATCACTGAAAGAGCAACGTGAAAAGCTACTTCAAGCGAAATTGGAGGAGATGGCAGACATTGGTGTCAAGAAGCGCACAGAGGAGAACACACCAGACTTTGACGACCCCATTGATTTGGATGATGATTCAGACTCTGTGGAAGAAGATGCAAGTGTCTCTCTTTCTAAAATTGACGAACAGGAGGAAATACCGGAAGAAACTTCGTTTAATGGCACCAATGCCAAAACAGCGCAGCCCTCGAAAAGAAAGAGAAATGCCAGAACGAAGGATTCTTCCCCAGCAATGGACTTTCCTGAATACGAACAGCGATTTCTGACGGGTGTCCGCAATGGGCGCAATAAGTCGGGCTTCAGTATCCATACTGAGATACTCCAGATACTGCGTGATGTGCTGAACGACATCAGATCGGAGGCTTCCATCACGGGGTATATTGAGAATATCCTTCTCGATCATTTGAAAACGTATCAGGATTTGTTGAACCATACCGCCTCACAACGCAGGCGTGATAAAACCATAGACTTATGATAATCAATTTATTGTTAGGCGTATTGCTTTTGCTGGGTATAGCGTGGATAGCTCTCGGCATCGCATACTTTTGGAGGTTATTTCAAGATTTGGCAGCCCAATCAGGGAAGAATACACCAAAACAGAAAGGAAACGGGCATGGCATAAGTCTCAATACATCCGTTTCCCAAGAGCAGATTGACAATGCACGTCACGTTTTGGTGGGCAGGAGTAAACCTTTCGTTTCCCCGTCTATCTCCGAAGTTCCCGCTGTTTCCTCCTCTGAAAATCCTGATGAAAAACCTGATACTTTTGCAGAGAAAAACTCATCTGTGACCGAAGAAATAAAAGAAGCGGAAGGTACAGAAGAGGACAATGAAATGCAGGTTGACTACACAATGGACGAGCCTGACGAAGACACTATCATTCGTGAGGAACTGCAGATTGCAGACGATTCTTTACCCGAAGTCTCACCATCCGCCATTCTTACAAGGGACTTGTCCCGTGTAAACGGCTGGCACAGAAATGACGATACACTTGATGTGGAAAGCGAAACTGACGTTCACGAAACACTGCAAGCAATACAAGGCACACAGCTAATGGACTACATTAAGGAGGCAACGCTCAAGCAGGAGAAAGAGCATCAAAAGCTACTTGCTGCCATTCGCAAGGCGGAAGAAGCTGAATTAGAGGAAAGTAATATAAACTCTTCTTCGGACTTTGAAACAAACTCAAATGTAGAAAGCAGCGACAGCGATGTTACGGAAGATGACGAGCGTCCACTTTCATACTATTTGTAAAACTTAGTGTTTTTGTTCATATTGTACGGTGTTCGAGGGGTGGCTCAAAAGTAAAACAATCAAACTATATCTATCATACAATAAAACCGAGCCACCCCTTACCATCTCTATCCAAAAGAAAACAATTCATTTAACAACTTAAAATAAAAAGAACAATGAACAACAAAAAGAAAATCACAATGCTACTCCTGACAGCTACCGCCATAGGAGCATACGCACAGGGCAACGGCATGGCGGGTATCAATGAAGCCACAAAGATGGTAACAAGCTATTTTGATCCTGGCACAAAGCTTATCTATGCCATCGGTGCCGTGGTAGGTCTGATTGGAGGCATTAAAGTGTACAACAAGTTCTCAAGTGGTGACCCCGATACGAGCAAGACTGCAGCCTCTTGGTTCGGTGCGTGTATCTTTCTCATCGTGGCAGCCACTATCTTGAGAAGCTTCTTCCTGTAAAGCGATGGCAGCATTTGAAATCAACAAGGGTGTAGGTCGGACGGTAGAGTTCAAGGGCTTGAAGGCGCAGTACCTCTTCCTCTTTGCAGGAGGCTTGCTGGCAGTCTTTATTCTCGTGGTCATTCTCTATCTCTGTGGAGTCAGCCAAATTACCTGTCTTGTCATAGGTGTAGTGGGTGCCAGCCTTGTGGTATGGCAAACGTTCACCATGAATAGAAAGTACGGGCAATATGGGCTGATGAAAAAGGGAGCAGTACGTATGCACCCACGCTACCTTGTGAACCGCCGTACGGTCTGCCACCTTATCCGTAACCTTCAACCAAAGAAAGCGAAGCAATGAGAAATAAAAGCAAGATAACCACCTTGGAGTCGAAGTTCCCACTGCTCTCCGTAGAGCAGGGCTGCATGGTGAGCAAGGATGCTGACATCACCGTGGCTTTCCGTGTGGAGCTGCCCGAACTCTTTACCGTCACTTCTACAGAATACGAAGCAATGCACTCTGCCTGGCATAAGGCAATCAAGGTGCTACCCAATTACAGCATCGTACACAAGCAGGACTGGTTCATCAAGGAGGACTATCAAGGAAAGCTCTCCGATGGCGGACTGAGCTTCCTTGCCCGTTCCTCTGAACGGCACTTCAATGAGCGTCCGTATCTCCACCACTCAGTCTATCTCTTCCTTACCAAGACGAACAAGCAGCGTATGGCGCAGCAAAGTAATTTCTCTTCGCTCTGCCGTGGACACCTGCTGCCCAAGGAAATCACCAACAAAGATGAGGTGATGAAGTTTATGGAAGCAGTGGACCAGTTCGAGCGTATCATCAACGATACCGAGCAAATAAGAATTGTCCGCATGACTGAAGAAGAGGAATTGATTGGTACAAATGAAAAAGGCGGTCTCTTGGACCGTTATTTCTCCCTCTCGGAAGAAGGACACGCCTCGTTGGAGGACATCCGTTTGGGCGCAGACCTTGTGCGTGTGGGCGACAATATGCTTTGTCTGCATACACTCTCCGACACGGACGACCTGCCTACAACAGTCAGCACGGACAGCCGATACGAGCGATTATCGACCGACCGAAGTGACTGCCGTCTTTCCTTTGCCTCTCCCGTGGGCTTGATGCTGCCGTGCAACCATATCTATAACCAGTATCTCTTCATTGAGGATAGCGACGCCAATTTGGAACGTTTTGAGAAACAGGCAAGGAATATGCACTCACTGGCACGCTACAGCCGTAGCAACCAAATCAACGAAGAGTGGATACAGGAGTATCTCAATATTGCCCACTCACAGGGATTGACCTCTATCCGTGCTCATTTCAACGTATTGGCATGGAGCAGCGATAAGGAAGAACTTCGCCAGATCAAGAATGACGTGGGCTCTGCACTTGCTCTTATGGAATGCCACCCTCGCCACAATACCATTGATGCGGCAACGCTCTACTGGGCGGGCATTCCCGGTAATGCGGCAGACTTTCCTGCAGAAGAGTCGTTCTATACTTTTATCGAGCCTGCCCTCTGCTTCTTTACGGCAGAGACGAACTATAAGGACTCGCTCTCTCCCTTCGGCATCAAGATGGCAGACCGCCTTTCGGGAAAACCTGTTCATCTGGATATCTCAGATTTACCGATGAAAAAGGGAGTCATCACCAACCGTAACAAGTTCATCTTGGGTCCTTCGGGTAGTGGTAAGTCTTTTTTCACCAACCACATGGTACGCCAGTATTACGAGCAGGGGGCGCATGTCCTCTTGGTTGATACGGGTAACTCATATCAAGGCTTGTGTGAACTTATCCACCGAAAGACCAAGGGCGAGGATGGTGTGTACTTCACCTATACCAATGAAAGTCCGATATCCTTCAACCCTTTTTATACGGATGATTACTTCTTCGATGTAGAGAAAAGGGAGAGTATCTGTACGCTGCTGCTCACGCTCTGGAAGAGTGCCGATGAGCATATTACTAAGACGGAAGCTGGTGAACTTGGTTCTGCCGTAAACTCCTATATCGAGCTGATATGTGCAGACCACAGCGTTGCACCCTGTTTTAATACCTTCTATGAGTATCTGCGGGACGTGTACCGCAAGGATATGGAAAAGCGTGACATCAAGGTAACGCTCTCGGACTTCAATATTAACAACCTCTTAACGACATTGAAGCAATACTATAAAGGCGGACGATATGATTTCCTGCTGAACTTGGACAAGAACATCGATCTACTCTCCAAACGCTTCATTGTCTTTGAAATTGACCAAGTGAAGGACAACAAAGACCTTTTCCCTGTGGTAACGATTATCATCATGGAAGCCTTCATCAACAAGATGCGCCGATTAAAGGGTATCCGCAAGATGATACTCATTGAGGAAGCGTGGAAAGCCATAGCTTCGGCAAACATGGCAGATTACATCAAGTATCTTTATAAGACCGTCAGAAAGTATTTTGGGGAAGCTATTGTCGTAACGCAGGAGGTGGACGACATCATTCAGTCGCCCATAGTCAAGGAAAGTATTATTAATAACTCCGACTGCAAGATACTGCTCGACCAGCGCAAGTACATGACCAAGTTCGACGGCATACAGGCGATGCTCGGTCTTTCGGAAAAGGAAAAGAGCCAGATACTCTCCATCAACCAGAACAATGACCCGAACCGACTCTACAAGGAAGTTTGGATAGGTCTGGGCGGTATGCAGAGTGCCGTCTATGCTACGGAAGTGAGCATGGAGGAATACCTGACCTACACCACGGAGGAAACCGAGAAGGTGGAGGTGATGAACAGGGCGGCACAGCTCGGTGGTGATATCGAAACGGCTATCCGTCAGCTTGCCATAGAGAAAAGAAACAATAAAAAGAAATAAGTACAAACCATCAAAACTATAGTAACAATGAAAAAGTACATTTTCATGGCTCTCTTAGGATTGAGCCTTTCTGTTCCCAAAGCCCACGCACAGTGGGTAGTAACCGACCCTGGCAATTTTGCCGGCAACATCGTCAATTCGGTCAAGGAGATAGCAACAGCCTCGAAGACGGTGAAGAATACCCTTGACGGGTTTAAGGAGGTGGAGAAACTTTACAACGACACCAAGAAGTATTACGATGCCCTGAAGAAGGTGAACAACTTGATTGGTGATGCCTATAAGGTCAAAGAGTGCATCCTTATGGTGGGTGACATCTCGGAGATTTACGTCACCTCGTATAAGAAAATGCTTTCGGACAAGAACTTCCGCCCTTCAGAACTCGCTGCGATGGCTTCGGGCTATGCCAAACTTCTGGAACAGAGCGGTGAGAGTCTCAAGGAACTAAAATCCATTGTTAAGAGTAATGTCTTCTCGATGAACGACCACGAACGAATGCAGGCAATCGACCGTATCTATACTACGCTGAGAGAAAACCGCTCGCTTGTATCATACTATACAAGGAAAAACATCTCCGTGAGCTACGTGCGTGCAAGGGAAAAGAACAATCTTGCTTCTGTCAAAGCGCTCTATGGTAATACGGAAAGCAGATATTGGTAATTGGTCATTCATACATCTAAACACACTTGCTTATGGATTTTGCCAGTTTACATGAGCTGCTACGCTCAACCTATGACGAGATGATGCCGCTCTGTGCCCAGATGACGGGCATTGCCAAGGGCATTGCAGGCTTGGGTGCGCTCTTTTACATTGCTCTTCGGGTATGGGCTTCCATTGCCCGTGCCGAGGCGATAGACGTCTTTCCGCTTCTCCGACCTTTTGTCTTAGGCTTTTGTATAATGTTCTTTCCGACAGTCGTACTGGGTACGATGAATGCCGTTCTCTCGCCCGTAGTGCAGGGAACGGAGATGATGGTACACCAGCAGGAGGGGAACCTTGCCGAGCTTACTGCCAAGCGAGACAAGTTGCAAGAGGAAGCCTACCTTAGAAATCCTGAAACAGCCTACCTTGTCTCCAACGAGAAGTTCGATGAGAAGATAGAGGAAATGGGTATCATCGGACCTGAAGATGCCGTGACGATAGCGGGTATGTATGCCGAGCGTGCTGCCTATCAGACCAAGCAATGGATTATGAAGATGGTACACGACCTCTTAGAACTTCTGTTCCATGCTGCAGGACTTATCATCGACACACTACGCACCTTCATACTCATCGTCCTTGCCATTCTCGGTCCGATAGTCTTCGGCATAGCCGTATGGGATGGTCTTGCTGGCTCACTTACGGCATGGTTCTCACGCTATATCTCTGTCTACCTGTGGCTGCCTGTCAGCTCTATTCTTACGGCACTGCTTACGAAGATACAGGTGCTGATGGTACAAAAGGACATTGAGGCGCTCAGTGACCCTAACTACCTGCCTGATTCGGGGACGTGGTACTACATCGTCTTCTTCCTTATCGGTATTGTAGGCTACTTCTGTGTACCTACCGTGGCAGGCTGGATTATCGAAGCTGGAGGCGGTATCGGCTCATACGGTCGTAATGTCAACCAGACAGCACAGCATGGTGCGCAAGGCGCATATACTGGTGGCAAGGCTGCTATGGCTGGCGCAGGTGCTGCTGTGGGAAATGTCGGTGGACGTATCAAGGGTGCACTGCTCAAAGGAAAATAGAAATCGAACAACTATGCTTAATTAATCAACAGATATAAAAGAAAAATGGAATTCAAATCACTTGGTAATATCGAGACCTCATTCAGGCAGATAAGACTCTATGCCTTTGTCTTTGCCATCGTCTGCGTGGCAGTAAGCGGTTATGCCGTTTATGCCTTGTACAGCTTCGCCAAGGAGCAGAGGGAGAAAATCTATGTGCTTGACCAGGGAAAGTCGCTCATGCTGGCTCTTAGTCAGGATGCAAGTCGAAACCGTCCCGTGGAGGCAAGAGAACACGTGCGCCGCTTCCATGAGCTGTTCTTCACCATTGCGCCTGACAAGGATGCCATTGAGAAGAATATGGAACGTGCCTTCGTGCTGTGTGACAAGTCGGCTTTCAACTATTACAAAGACTTGGCAGAGAAGGGCTATTATAACCGCGCCATATCGGGTAATGTCAATCAGCGCATAGAGGTGGACTCTATCCACTGCAACTTTAATACTTACCCTTATGCGGTAACGACCTATGCACGGGAGTTTATCGTCCGTCAGAGTAACGTTACAGAGCGCAGTCTTGTTACGACCTGCACGTTGCAGAACTCTGTCCGTTCGGACAATAACCCGCAAGGTTTTCTTATGGAGAACTTCCTTGTGAAGGAAAACAGAGACATACAGACTTATAAACGATAAGGCTATGGCAAGGAAAAGAAACTTTTTACTCTCACGTCACTATCTGCGCTTTCACCTATGGCTCCGCCATCGGTGTGAACGACTCACGATAAGGCAGAGAAAGGAAATCGTCTATGGGCTGAGTTTCATCTATCTGCTCTGCTCGCTTTGGATGATAGCGCAGTTTTTCCTTCCTCCAAAGAAGGAGAAACTACCCATCCCCACGGGAAAGCTGACGGACAGTCCGATACGGACGGACAGTACTTTACAAGAGTTACACGGCAATTTTTATCTACAACATCATCAAACAATCAAAGAAAATGGATAATAAACAGAAAGAACAAATGAAGAAAGGCTTGGTCTTCGGAGGATTAGGACTGCTGTTTGCCCTCTCGATGTGGTTTATCTTCGCACCATCGGGCAAGGATAAGATCACAGCAGAGCAGGGACTCAATGACAGCATCCCGCAGGCAACGACGGAAAAGCTCACCGAAAACAAGCTCAAAGCCTACGAATTAGGCGACAAGGCACACGAGGAAGAACAGACCCGCGAGGAGATGGGCAGACTATCGGACTATTTCGCTCAGAACACTGCTCCATCAGAGGAGCAGCGTGCAGAGACAGCAGCTTCTACGGCAAAGATAGAAAACTCCATGCATCGTTATGAGGAGAATAATCGGCTCTTAAACTCCTTTTACGCTCCCGACCCACACGAGCAGGAGCGTGAAGCCCTGCGCTCGGAGATAGATAACCTTAAAAAGGAACTCTCTGCCAAAGACAGCAGGGAGGACAATGAAGAGAAACGGCAGCTTGCCTTGATGGAAAAGAGCTATCAGATGGCAGCGAAGTATCTCCCTAAAGCATCAACTCCACCTACCTTCAATAATGGTCTGGCGGCAGGAAATGAAAAAACGGAAGATACAGTAGGTGGCTCTGAAGCCGCTAAGGGCAAGACCATGCAGAAGGAAAATCCTGTAATGGAGGTGCTGCCAGAGCGTAGGCAGATAGTATCTTCACTTGACCAACCTATGAGCGATGTGTACTTTATGGAGGAATACGGCAAAAAGGCTCGCAACTTGGGTTTCCATTTGCTTACCAGTAGTTCTCCATCTTTAATGCGCAATACGCTGAAAGTCGTAGTGGACAGAACGAGCATGCTCAAGGAGGGTGACAATGTCGTGCTTCGTCTGCTTGAAACCGCCAAGGTACAGGGACTTCAAATTCCACGGCATAGCCGACTCATAGCTGTCGCTAAGATAGAAGGTAATCGTATGCACCTACTTATCAAAAGCATTGAGGTGGACGGGCATATCATAGCCGTCAAGCTCTCGGCATACGACATGGACGGACAGGAGGGTGTGTATATACCAGGTTCGGAGGACATCAATGCGCTTAAGGAAGTTGGGGCGAACATCGGTGGTTCAATGGGAACATCCTTTACCTTCGCTTCCTCTGCCAAGGACCAGATTATCTCCGAGGCTGCCCGTGGGGTGATGCAGGGTGCAAGTCAGCTGCTTCAGAAGAAACTTCGCACCATCAAGGTAACGCTTAAGAGTGGCTACCGCCTTTTCTTGGTTCAGTCCAAATAAAACAATCGAAAATGATAAGTAAAAAATAACATCAAATCAAAAGGAACAATGAAGAAAATTATTTTATCAATGGCTATGCTTGCCATGGTGGGAGCAACAGCCACAGCACAGGAAAACAATGATGGTCTGACACCAAGCCGTCCGCTTACTTCGGGAGAGCTCTTTCAAGGTATGAGCCGTGCCATACCAACGGGGCGTGTCGTACTGCCGTATGGTCTTGACGTTACCTTTGACAAGACCGTGCATCTTATCTTCCCTTCTGCCATCCGCTATGTAGACTTAGGTTCACAGAACATCATCGCAGGAAAGGCGGAGGATGCAGAGAACGTACTGCGTGTAAAGGCTTCGGTGAAGGACTTTGAGACGGAAACCAATATGAGTGTCATCTGTGAGGACGGCTCTTTCTATGCTTTCAACGTAAAGTATGCCGATGAGCCGGAGAAGTTAAGCATCGAGATGAAGGACTTTCTGTCACCAACGGACGGACGACTACCAAGCAATCGCTCTGATATTTACTTCAAGGAACTTGGCAACGAGTCGCCCGTATTAGTAAAGCTGATGATGCAGACTATCTATCAGAATGACAAGCGTACCATCAAGCACATCGGTACACAGCAGTTTGGCATGAAGTTCCTGCTTCGTGGCTTGTATGCCCATAATGGCTTGCTGTATTTCCACACTCGTATGGAAAATGGTACAAACATGCCGTACTCAGTGGATTTTATCACCTTTAAGGTAGTTGATAAGAAGATGGCAAAGCGCACCGCCATACAAGAGCAGCTGTTGCAGCCACTTCGTGCCTATCATCAGGTGATGCAGGTGCGTGGTATGGGTAGTGAACACAGTGTGTTTGCGCTCGAGCAGTTTTCTCTTGCTGAAGACAAGCAGCTTGAAGTGACGCTCTATGAGAGAAACGGCGGTCGTACGCTGACTTTCCATATAACGGCAGAAGACCTGCAACTGGCAAAGAAGATTGATAACCTCAAATTGAAATGGTAGACATTATGAAGAAGAAAATCATTTTATCGGTTTGTGCAGCGGTGGCAATGGCTTTTAGCTTGCCATCGCAGGCACAGCGACTGATACCCAAGCAAAGGGGAATAGAGGTCGTAGGGAGTGTTCCGCTTATCAAGGGTGAAAAATTCCTTGCAGCTGACAATTTCGGTATAGGAACATCACTTACCCGCTATCTGGGTCGTGAGAACTATACCTTTGTTATGGCAGAGTATGAACAGCAGAATATGCCGTACAGAAGTTATAACGTAAAACTCAAGGATGCTCTCTTACAGGTGGGCTATATGCACCCTGTTCTCTCCGACAGGGGTAAGAACGTGTTTCTTTATGGCGGCATATCCGCTTTGGTTGGCTATGAGCAGCTGAATGAGGACAAAAGACTGCTGCCCGATGGGGCAACACTGCTCGACCGTTCCCGCTTTGTCTATGGCGGTGCCGTGCATGGCTCGGTGGAAGTGTTCCTAACGGACAGGGTTCTCTTTCTTGTAAAGGCGCAGGGACGTTTCCTCTTTGGAACGGACGTGCATCGTTTCCGTCCGGCTGTTTCTGCAGGACTAAGGTTTAACTTTTAAGTAGAAGAAAAGATGAAGAAGATATTGAATACGATTTGGGTAATGGGTGTGCTGACCCTTGCCGTGTTTTGCCTATCTGCTTGTGATAGGGATTTGGATGTTCAGCAGTCTTATCCGTTTACGGTGGAAACAATGCCGGTTCAGAAGGACATCATAAGGGGGCAGACGGCTGAGATACGCTGCACGCTGAAGCGAGGCGGTGAGTTTGCCGACACTCGCTATACGATACGTTATTTCCAGTCTGATGGCAAGGGCTTGCTAAGAAATGACAATGGCACTGTCTTCAAGCCTAACGACCACTATCCACTCACAAAAGATGTATTCCGCTTGTACTATACTTCGCTGTCATCTGACCGCCAGACAATTGATGTATATGTGGAGGATAATTTCGGTAAGGTTCAGCAGCTGACCTTTAGTTTTAACAACGAGCGGGAAGAGGGCAAGGATAAGCCTGCATCTTCTCGCCACTAAGAACATAATTGATGCGAACGATAAATTCTTTCATTTTACTTTGTGTATTCTGCCTGTTCTGTCAGCCGATCCTTGCTCAGCGCAGGGTGCGGCTGGCAGACTTGCCACCTTTTGAGCGTGCGGTAGTTGTTGTGAAATATTTTGAGGGACTGCACGGCTGGAAGAATTATCCGTATGTCGGATATGGGCATCAGCTGCAACCAAGAGAGCGTTTTACAGCGGATATGACGGAACGGCAGGCGGACTCCCTGCTCCGTGCCGACCTTTGGAAATGCTTTGAACACTTCAAGGGATATGGCAAGGATGCGCTGCTGCTCAGCCTACTTGCCTATAATGTGGGTGTGGGACGATTGCTTGGTTATGGCAAACATTCTAAGAGTAAGCTGCTACGAAAGATTGAAGCTGGAGACAGAAACTTCTATTGGGAGTATGTTTCGTTCTGCCGGTACAAAGGAAAAGTTTTGCGTGGATTAGTCAACCGCCGAAAGATAGAGTTTGCATTGTTTTATATATCATGATTGTCAAAAACGCCTCTTGTGCTTTTTATACTTCACAAGAGGCGTTTTTCTTGCAGGTTTATTCGTCTTTCTCGCTATGAATTAGTAACTTTGTCTGAAAAAAAACATGAAATGTCTTTTTCCAGTGCTGGCGTTAAATAATAACATTACTCAGCTCATCAAAAAAATTCCTTCTGCTGGTATTTATGAAAGTATCAAGGAAGGACTTAACAACGAAATTCTTTTTATTGACCAAGATTGTCCTATTTCAGATGTTGCTGAAATCGTAAAATTCATAATAGACGGTAAAAGTTATGTTAGTCTATCTGCTGCATATTGTCAGTATCTATGGCTAATGTGCAGCATAATTATAAGAGAAATAGATCTGTCCATTGTTAGAGAGGAGTGTGAGCGACGTGGAATTACTTTAGAGCAATTTATAGAATTGTTAAAGCAAGTTGTAGGTCTATCTCAAGAACAGGTTTGTCAGCAGATTCCATCAGAATATAAAGAGATAAATATAGAACAATATATTGATTACTTAAAACGAATTCCTGAACTATTAAATATCACAGAGTTTTGTCGTCAGCAAGAGTATTACATAAAATTATTGTCTGAATTAACAGGAAAAGAAGCATTTTATTTAGATGATTTCTCTGCAATTAATATCAACACCCCATATGGACAGAAAATCAATTCTGTCTATTGCTTTGGGATTTGTTTTATCCTTCTACATGAGGCATCACATTTTTCTCTTGGACATATGGATAAAGAAAGTTGTGCTATCCAAGATGAGAAAGATGCTGATTTTTCCTCTTTTTGGAGTATTTACTCCGATATACCTGAATCTGAAAAATTTTCTGCAAATTGTGGGGTTCTTTGTGCCCTGTTCTCACTTCTCTACCTAAATCCAAAAATAGAATCTGATAATATCCACCCCACAGAGGACGATAGAATTTTAGCGGTCTATGAGTGTATAAAAAAAGACAGTCCTAAATACACTGTATTATTGGTTCAATTTTTTATGTATTGGTCAAAAATTTATCAGATAGACGGTTTTCCTACCAATCTACAAAACACAGAGGATTCCGTAGATAAGATTAAGGGTTTTCTTGCAGAGTATAAGAAGATAAAAGCGTGATATGATTGATGGCTTTTGCGACTTTCTTTTGCTTCTTTGCTTTGGTCGCCTGCTTGTTCAAAGGCAAAGAAAAGAAGCCACGCAAATTTTCGGTTTGCGTGCCTCTTTGTCTTATTCAAGGTGCTATTTTTACACTTTCGTTATTCTCTCTATTCGTTTATTGGGGTGTATGTCAAATGCCCAATTTATCTCATTATCGGGCAGGGTGCTGTGAATGCTTCCACCCATGACCAATCCACAATCTTGCAGGACTTTCTGCCGTGCATCTTCTTCGCTCTCCGCAACCACATCGAATACTCCTTCAAAGACGTATTGTGTCCGAACTCTGTAAACTTTCTTCTTCATAATCTTAAAATTCAACCTTTAATAATCTGTGCTCCTTTGGCTCTCCATTGGATAATTTGCGGTGTTTAAGCCAAAAATGATGCGCACCATAACCGTATGCAAAGAACTTATCAAGCTCTGTTTCTTCAGCTATTTTATTGATAGCTAACCTTAACTCCTCTTTGTTGTCAGATAAGGTTATTGCGTTGATAACCCTAATGAGAATATGCGGTATCTCATCCGCATAGTTGTAGATAATGTTTTCAATCTCTGTCTTCATATCTCTGATAATTTAATGGTTCATACTTTATGCTGTCGCTTTCATTCTTCGGCTTATAAGTCCTCGATTGGCATTCACAAGGTTTACTATCTGCTCGTGGTATTCTGTGTTCTTGTTGCACACCCCACGACTTTGCACCACCTCCAAAGTTCGTAAAGATACTTCAATGGTCTCTATTCGCTTGCCTTCAATGGTAGCCGAAAGGATAAGGGAGTCCTCCTTAAGGTAGTATGCATTAGAAAATACGCAATGGTGCATTGATACACCTTCTTCCAAATGTTCTTGCACGCTCTCCAATACGTGGACTTGGATAGTGCCGTCCGTGAAACAGATACCGAAAAATTTTGATTTGAGTTCCTTGAAACGTTTTTCGTCTTCCATTGCCTTCTTTTGCTTCTGTTCTATTTCCTTCCTTTCACGCTGTCTGAGAAGTTCCTCGTGTCTGCGGTCGTGTTCGCCTTTAAGGTCTGTTGGGCATAAATATTTTGGATTATGAATATCCTTTCCTAATCTTCTAAGTGTATCTACATAATCACTCCAAAGGGAAATATCTGTAATATCATAACCCTTACGAACTGCAATCTTGTAGGACTGCCATAGTTCCTCAAAAGCACTCTTGTTGCCAAGAAAGTAACGTAAGTGGTCTGTACGACCTGCTTTTAACAATGTTTCTACACGGCTGTCTGTAAGCAATACAGGAATAAGCTGGGTAGGCACGATGCCATAGAAATTATCCTTAAAACCATTTCTGCGAAGTATGTCTGTAACCTTGAACTTCGGATATATCGGTGAGTAGGCAATATGCTGATAGGCTTCATTATCGTTGCGTATCGCCATAGGACTATAATAGGAAAAGGTATCAACATAGTGTCCCAATACCCTCTGTATGGCAACCACAGCTTTTCGTCCCTGCATATTCCACCAATATTGCCCAATCTCAATTATTGAAGTTTGTGCTTTGTAACCTTTCTCCATACCCACAATAAGTAGGAACATACGCAATACTTGAAACTCTCCACAAGTGGTAAGTAGGGTGAAATACTGCTTCTGCTGCAACTTGCGCTCGTATGTTTCCTTGACCTGCAACTTTGCCCTGCAATGAGGGCAAGTGCAAGTTTTTCTATGTTTGTTCATTACCCAACTATGCCCACAATCCATACAAGTGGTGCGACCTTTTGGCAAGCGGTAGGCGAAGTGGTCTATGCACTCACGGAATGCCCACTTACTTTGTGTCTTGGTTATTGGGCGAAGATACTTGCTTTGTTCCAAAACTGCCTTTTCAAATTTGTTTCTCGGTTTCATAGGCTTAAAAATCGAATAGTGATGGTTGTACTTGGGTTGCTATATTCTCGGTCTTTTTCACTCGTGCGTTACGGCTCTGTAACTTGGCAAGTTCCTCACGCTGATATTGCTTAATGGCTTCCTGCCTTGCTTCGGCTTTTTCTTCCTCTGTGAGTTCTACAATGTGATTAACGGCAACTTGGCAAGAAACAGCCTTACCCACCTCTATATCGTCCTCATCGTAGTAGTGAACAGCCATAGAGAAGATTTCATCATCATCAAAGCCGTTACAACCGCTTTTCTGCACTTCATTAAGAATGTAGGTGATGCACTCCTCGATATTCTTGTTCGGTTTCATCAAGTTAGGGGCAAACAAGGGGTCTGTCATAGCACGCTGATTGAGATACTCGGCTATTGTCCGTGTGAAATGTTCTGTTCCTTTCATATTGCTTAGTATTTTGGGATTTCTACTATTTGATTGATGCGTCCATATAGGTAGGCTCTTAGGCTTGTTCTGTCGGGTGCGTAATACTCTGTCCATTGTCCGTACTGATTGACAAGGTATTTCTTCAGCACGTCAAAGAAGTCAAAGCGATAGCCTTGTAGGGGAACGGCTGTGCGGAAATAGGTGTTTGAGTTCACCGCTTCACATAGCCAATTCTTTTCCTCACGGCTCATACACTCGCCACGATTGAGTTTCACACGCAGGAGATATACTTTGCTATTACAAAGGCTCTCCAAAGGGAGTACGTCCCATTGTACAAACTTAATTGCCAACACTTGCTCACTTTTTTCAGCCACAG
>CAUTPS010000020.1:0-39962 GCA_963540415.1 uncultured Prevotella sp. | reverse complement strand
TTGGAAGGTTCTTCCAGTAGTCAGGCTGTGGGTTTTCGCTGTTGTTATAGTTTAGTTTAGTGCTCTTATACATAGAATACTGAGCAAAAAGACTTGTTGTCAACTTCATCTTCTTATTGATATCCCAATCCCAAGTGAGGATAGCAGAAGGAGCGAAGTCGTTTACAACGCGGCTATTGCGCTTGTGACCATTCTGATAACCCCAATATGGGTTGTACTGATAGTCATTTGCAAGCCAGTAAGCCTCGTCAGTACTTGCGCCCTGTGTAGAACGCTCAGTTGGGTTACCCCATGTAGACAAAGCTAAAGAATGACCATTGTTCCACTTCTTCTGAACACCGAAGTAGTAAGACAATGAGTTATAGAAAGTACCCTCAACGTAACCACGGTTAGCCCAGCGATAAGCAACGCTGGCAGCAATAGCCCAGCCCTTAGCGTTGAATCCACTCGCATAGTTGTACATACCACGGAGGGTATAGTTACGGTTAGCAGCAGAAAGCGTGAGACGATGTCCGCCAGCCATTGAACCAGCACGGAAGTCATAGTTGTTACTTCCAGCCAAAGCTGTCATTGAGAAGTTGTTATTCTCAAAAGGAAGTGCATAGTCAACGTTACGTGTCTGCTGGTTGATACCACCTACCATAGAGTAGCGGAACTGTCCGCTTTCCATATCGTTCATAGGTGCACCATTGATATAAACATCGTTATATTTCTGGTTCAGAGCACGGTAACGGAACCGCATGGGCGAATACAAGAAACCCACTTGTGAAGCATAGACGTTACTGTTTGAGTTGAGAATCGTTACATTTTCGTTCATGTCATTGTTCTCACCTAACTGCGCTTCAGTGAAGGTGAACGCCGATTCATCCATAGCGTTGGCCGTCTGCGCCTGCTGGTTCGTCTTTGTATCGATATTCTGTGCGACCACCATAGACGAACTACATAGTGCTAAAACGGCAAGTTTCAGCTTTTTCTGCATAGTTGATTACATTAAATAGGTGTTATACTATAGACTGCAAAGTAACGAAATAAATTTGAAAATAGAAAGTCTTTTTGATGAATTTTTCGAGAATTATGCGTAAATGTCGGATTATTTACCGATATTTGCAAACTAAACGTGACTGTGTCCAGGATTCAGTTATAGGCTTTGTGTGTCTATACTTAAAAGTCGAGTACATATCAGCTTATGCTTTTGTTTTCGTATTATTGCTGATTCTTAGGGTACTATAAGTCTTTGTTTAGACGCTCTGATAAAAACAATAACATTAAAAATAATGAGAAAGTTACTATTAGTTCTTTTCTGTGCCGTTCTTTTCGGTACGTCAGCTTCAGCCCAGAAGAAGTTTTCTGTTTATGCTATAGGCTTTTATAATGTAGAAAACTTGTTTGATACAACACATGATGAAGGGAAAAACGACCACGATTTCACGCCGACTGGTAGTTATCAGTGGAACGAAATGAAGTATAGTCATAAGTTGCATAATATGGCGTCGGTATTGGCAGATATGGGTACAGATGTACTTCCGAATATTGGTTGTGCGGCTATTGGTTTGGCTGAGGTTGAGAACGACCATGTAATGAACGACCTCATATCCCAGCCAGAGTTGGCGAAACGTGGCTATAAGTATGTACATATCGAAGGACCCGATCATCGTGGCATCGACTGTGCCTTGATTTATAATCCAAAGCTCTTCACGGTAAGAAATACAAAGTTGGTACCTTATGTTTATGATTTACCAAAAGACAGCACTCGTGCTACACGTGGCTTCCTTACAGTAAGTGGTACATTGGCTGGCGAACATATGACCATTATTGTGTGCCATTTACCAAGTCGTGGTGCAGGTTCTTACTATCGTGAGTTGGGTGGTAAGCAGGTAAAGGCATTGAAGGACTCACTTCTTCGTGAAGATCCAAAGGTGAAGGTGCTTGTAATGGGCGATATGAATGATGACCCAACCAATAAGAGTATACATGAGTGTCTGTCTGCAAAGGGCGAAATCAGCGAGGTTGGTGCAAATGATATGTACAATCCTTGGTATAATGTTCTTGTAAAGGAGGGGACAGGAACCTTGCAGTATCAGGGTAAATGGAATCTCTTTGATCAGATTATCATGACTCCTAACTTATTGAATAAGGCTGGTAAGAAAGACTTCTCAGAGTTGAAGTTCTGGAAAAACCAAATCTTCCGTCGCGATTATCTCTTCCAAGAGTCAGGTAAGTATAAGGGTAATACTAAGCGTACTACCGCTGGTGGTGTGTGGCTCGATGGTTATTCAGACCACTTACCAGTTGTAACTTACTTTGCTAAACAGCAGTAAAGATTATTAGGCTTATTAGGCTAATTAGCCCAATAAGCCTTATTGAGAATAATAAAACAATGGAAATAGAAACTCATCCTTTTGAGCCGTGGCTCCCATTCAATGCCAAATTGTTGCTGTTAGGAACCTTCCCGCCAGCACCAAAACGTTGGTGTATGGAATGGTATTACCCTAATTACACGAATGATATGTGGCGTATCTTTGGTCATATCTTCTTCGGTGATAAGCAGTACTTTGTGGATGAAGAAAAAAAGACTTATAAACTCGACTTACTAAAGCCCTTCTTAAAAGAGAAGGGTATAGCTATCTTCGATACCGCCTTGCGTATCTATCGTACAACAGGTACGGCGTCTGATAAAGACTTAGAAATCATTGAGCGTGCCGACCTTGATGGAATGCTTCGTTCATTGCCAGAGTGTAAGGCTGTGTTGGCAGCAGGTCAGTTGGCTACAACGGTCTTTATAGAGCATTATGGTATTGATGCGCGTAAGATGAAGATGGGTGATCACAAGGAGTTTAGCTTTGAGGACCGGACATTATACCTTTATCGTGAGCCAAGTAGTAGTCGTGCTTATCCGATGAAGGTCGAGAAGAAGGCTGAGTATTACGAAAGGATGTTTAGGGATTTAGGGATATTAGATTAATAAGGCTAATTGGGCTAATAAGGCAAATTAGCCTTATTGGTCCAATAAGCCCAATAATAAGAATAATAAAATCAACCAATATGAAGGATAAAATAACTATTATAGGAATAGCTGGTGGTACTGGTTCGGGAAAGACCACCGTAGTGAAGAAAATCGTAGAGAGTCTTCCTCCTCATTATGTGGCTGTTGTGCCATTGGATTCTTATTATAATGATACGACAGGACTTACTGATGAAGAGCGCAAGGCAATCAACTTTGATCATCCAGATGCCTTTGATTGGAAACTACTCATTAAGCAGGTGAATGAGTTGCGTGAGGGAAGAGCTGTTGAACAGCCAACATATAGTTATATTCTCAGCAATCGTTTGCCAGAGACAATTCATGTAGAGCCAAAGCCTGTAATTATCGTTGAGGGAATAATGGCATTGAGCAACAAGCGTCTGCGTGATATGATGGACCTCAAGATTTTTGTTGATTGTGACCCAGATGAGCGTCTTATCCGCAACATTCAGCGTGACACCATTGACCGTGGTCGTACGGTTTCGATGGTTGTAGACCGCTATCTGGAAGTGTTGAAGCCGATGCATGAGCAATTTATCGAGCCTACTAAGCGTTATGCTGACGTGATTATCCCACAGGGAGGCGAGAATGTAAAGGGTATCAATATCCTCTGTAAGTATATTGAAGGCTTAATGCCAGCGGATTAAGAATATGTAAAGACAGGCGATTGCCTGTCTTTTTTATTGAGGATATTAGGCTAATCAGCCCAATTAGGCTAATAAGTCTAATAAAAAAAGCGACAGCATCAAGGAAATAACCTTTGATGCTGTCGCTTTTATATTGGAATCTTTTGTTTTATCTGATTCTGTCTGCTGCTCTTACCAAGGCTTCATCAGCAAGGATAGAGTGGCGTGCAAGCCACAAGAGGATGAAGGCTACGAGTGGAAGACAGGCTGCAAACTTTAGGTGGAAGTCGAAGCCAGTCATCAGTACTTGGCTGAATACACCATAAACCACATACCAACCAATAATCATTAACATGGAGAACGTACAGAAACGAGCCTGACGCTTGCGGTTATGATAGTCGAAGATGGCGAAGAGGTTGATAGGACAAGTTACTAAAAGAATAGCAAACAACGCCCATACGTTAAAGTCCTTACCACCGTTAGCATCGCTTATCCAGAGATTCATTAACATGCTCTCTGCACCCATACCCTTTGGCTCAAAGCTACCCACAGGTAGACAGAGACACGCAATGGTAGTTAGCAATGCAAGAAACAGGAATACAGTTTGTTTCCTCTGTATCATAATTTAATCTTCTTCCTCGTTCAGAGCATCCTTAGAAGGATCGCGCCAATAAACGTCGCCATCCAAGAACTCCTGAGTAGCTAACAAAGTTGGCTTTGGCAGCTTCTCGTAATAACGGCTAATTTCAATCTGCTCACGGTTCTCGAATACCTCGTCAAGAGAATCGTTATAAGAAGCAAACTCAGCAAGTTTCTTACTCAAGTCCTGCTTAATTTCAACCGAGATTTGGTTTGCTCTCTTTGCTATGATAGCAACACTCTCATAGATGTTACCAGTATCTTTCCAAAGTTCCTGAACATCTCGGGTTACCGTATTTGACGGTGCTTTTGACTTCTTGTAATCCATTCTAATTGTCTATATTTTATAAGTCTGTTATTCTTTAATCTTTTGTAATTTGCTTACACTTCTTGATATATTCCTCAGCTGTCTTGCGCTCCTTTGATTCTGGGTACTCGTTGATAAATCCGTAGCACTCGTCTTCGGCATCCTGGAAACGTTGTACCTTCTTCTCCTCAACACTCATTTGAGCTAATTCAAACTTGCTCTTCATAATGAGGATAGCGAATTTCTCACGTAAGTCGCTATAAGGATAATCGTTCAAAGCATTCTGTGCGGTAATGATACAAGCCTCATAGTTATTACCACCACTGGTGCAGTTACCAAAGTAAGAGCCAAGGTTATAATATAACTTCGCATTGAGATACTCCTTGCGGACAAGTTTATCCTGTAAAGAAAAGAGTCGCTGCTGGGCTGTTTCTTTCATCTTACCATTTGGAAAGATATCCAAATACTCTTGGAATGCTGCGATGGCTGCGATGGTAGGAGTCTGGTCAAGACGTGGCTCTGGCGTACCTTCATAAAGACTCTGCCCAATGTAGAAGGATGCCATTTCAGCATACTGACCACGTGGGTAAGTCTGGTAATACTTCTTGAATGTTTCTGAAGCAGCTTGATAATCCTTCAAGCCATACTCTGCCATTGCGAGCATAAAGAGACATTCCTGTGCGTTGTCAGTACCTTTCTCGATTGTCACAAGGTCTTGCAAAAGGGGAACGGCAAAGCCATACTTTCCCTTTGCAAAGCATTCCTTTGCAAATTCGTATTTATAATCGTTGTTAGTTGTCTTGTAGACTTGATTATATTCGTGTGCGCAACTTGTCAATAGCAAAACAGCGCAAATGCCAATGAGAATTCTTTTCTTCATAATTTGACTTTGAACTGCAAAGTTACATATTATTCTATAAATACGCAAAGGAGGTCCGCTTTTTTAGCAAAAAATCACTATTAATTATATACTATCAGTGCTTTTTTGTATCTTTGCAATCAAAGATTGATTCACTTGACGTGTAGAAAATGAACTTCAAATTAACATCGAAATATAAACCGACGGGCGACCAGCCAGAGGCAATCAGAGAACTTACGGACGGATTAGAGCGTGGCGATAAGAGTCAAGTGCTCTTGGGTGTGACGGGTTCGGGTAAGACGTTTACGATTGCGAACGTGATTGCGAATGTCAATAAACCCACACTTATCTTGTCGCATAACAAGACTTTGGCAGCACAGCTTTATGAGGAGATGAAGGCTTTCTTCCCCGATAACGCTGTGGAGTATTATGTCTCTTATTATGATTATTATCAGCCAGAGGCGTATATGCCTGTGACGGATACCTATATTGAGAAAGATCTTGCGATTAATGACGAGATTGATAAGTTGCGTTTGTCGGCTGTATCTTCTTTGTTATCAGGTCGTAAGGATGTTATTGTCGTGTCTTCTGTCTCGTGTATCTATGGTATGGGAGCACCAATAGCCATGAAGGAAAATGTCATTTCTATCAAGAAGGGTCAAGTCATTGATCGTAATGATTTTTTAAGGCGCTTGGTCGATGCGCTTTATATGCGCAATGACATCGAACTACAGCGTGGAAACTTCCGTGTGAAGGGTGATACGGTGGATATTGCGATGGCTTATAATGACAATGTTCTGCGCATTACGTGGTGGGATGATGAGATAGATTCTATTGAGGAGGTGGATGCTGTTGATTTTCATCGCCTTGCTACCTTCGATGCTTATGAGATTTACCCAGCCAATCTCTTTGTTACGTCTAAGGAACAGACCGAAGGAGCCATTCGTCAGATACAAGATGACTTGGTGAAGCAAGTTGATTTTTTCACCGAGATAGGGGATAACATTAAGGCACAACGCATCAAGGAACGTGTGGAGTATGACATTGAGATGATTAAGGAACTCGGTCATTGCTCTGGTATTGAGAACTATTCACGCTATTTTGATGGTAGAGAGGCGGGAATGCGTCCTTACTGTTTGTTAGACTTTTTTCCAGAAGATTACTTGATGGTGATAGATGAGAGCCATGTGAGTGTACCGCAGATTTCAGCGATGTATGGTGGCGACCGTGCCCGAAAAAAGAATCTTGTGGAGTATGGTTTCCGTCTTCCTGCAGCCTTTGACAACCGTCCGCTGCGTTTCGAGGAGTTTCATGATTTGATTCATCAGATTATATATGTGTCGGCTACCCCAGCTGACTTCGAGTTGGCTGAATCGGAAGGTGTTGTCGTTGAGCAGCTTATCCGTCCTACTGGTTTGCTCGACCCAGAGATAGAGGTGCGCCCATCGGAGAATCAGATTGACGATTTGATGAACGAAATCGTTATCCGTGCAGAGAAAGAAGAGCGTGTGTTGGTGACGACACTGACCAAACGAATGGCAGAGGAGTTGACGGAATACCTGCTGAATCACGATATCCGTACGGCTTATATCCACAGTGATGTTGCCAGTTTGGACCGTATTAAGATTATCAACGACCTCCGTGTGGGTATCTATGACGTCCTTGTGGGTGTCAATCTCTTGCGTGAGGGATTAGACTTGCCAGAGGTTTCATTGGTTGCTATCCTTGATGCCGATAAAGAAGGTTTCCTCCGCAGTCATAGAAGTTTGACACAGACAGCAGGTCGTGCGGCGCGTAACGTGAATGGAAAGGTGATTATGTATGCTGATAATATCACGGAGAGTATGCAGAAGACCATCGATGAGACAATGCGAAGACGTACGAAGCAGCTGAAATACAACGAGGAACATCATATTACGCCGACACAGATTGTGAAGGCTATCAAGGGTACACTGCCAGTGGGTGGTGACTCGAATCTCACCGCACAGACGGCTTCTATCGGTAGGAATGTCGGACAGGCATACGTTGAACCAAATAATGGTGTTCTCTTTGCTGCTGACCCAATTGTTGCGAAGATGAGTAAAGCACAGTTGGAGAAGAGTATTGCTAATACAACTATCCTCATGAAACAGGCTGCAAAAGACCTCGACTTCCTGCAGGCAGCGCAGTATCGTGATGAGATAATACGTTTGCAGAAGGAGTTGGAGGGGAAATAGCCTCACCCCCAGCCCCTCTCCGAATGGAGAGGGGAGTAGAATGCGAGATACCCCAGATGTTAAATGTAAAAAGAGGGGTAAGAGGAGGACGAAAAGATGTTTGTTTAGGGCATGTTGAAAAAGTTGCTAAGAGAGTTTGAAAAATCATTACAATATTTTAGGTAAAGGGTTCCTAATATAGGTGAAGAATACGTGTAAAAAGTGAGTTTGTAACTATTAGTAAATCAGTATGTTATAAAACTGCTTTCTAAAAGGTGCTTACTTGGACTTTAAAAGGGCGTTACTAAGGGTCTTAAAGGGCATCTTTTGCAAGTCTATTGGGCGTCTTTAAGAAGCTAAAAGAGTATATTTTGGAAAGTGGGATGTGAAAATATAGGACAAGTTATGCCTCTATAAACATTCGTTCTTTTGTTATTTTGTCTTTGTATTACCCTGTTTTTGTTCTTTTGTTACTTTGTCTTTATGCTTATTTTTTCTTATATTATCCTGTATTCTGTTCTTCTACTTTGTCTTTGCATTACCCTATTTTGTTCTTTTGTTACTTTGTCTTTATCTTATTCTGTCTTACATTATCCTGTATTCTGTTCTTCTGTTACTTTGTCTTTTCATTATTATGGTCAATAAAAAAAGATAAAAAACTTACTGAAAGGTTCGATAAAGCAAACAATAATTTGTATCTTTGCTTATTAAATTGTCATTAAATAAAAGTTTGAACATATGAAGAAATGTTTGATATTCTTGTTTTTGTGCCTTCCAATGATGGCTGCGGCACAGACTACGCTGACTCCAGAACAGAAGTTGGAACAGGCACAACGCCAGTTAGAGGAGGCTAAGGCAGCCTTGGAACAGGCAAAGGCAAACGCTGCAAAAGCGAAGGCTGAGGCTGAAGCAAGAGCCAAGAAAGAAGCTGAGGATAAGGCGAAAGCAAAGGATATAGAAAAGAAGATTGCCGATATGAAGGCTGAGGCTGAACGATTGTCACGTGAGGCTGAGGCACTCAGTGAGGCTGCTAATAAAGCTCAGACAACAACGGTAGCACCAGCAACAAAGGCTGCGGCAACCACTACGAAGGCTGTTAGCAACGCTTCATCAGATGCGTGGGTGGTTCCAACAACGCCAGCGACTGCTGCTGCACGTGCTAATAAGAACGTGAGTACAGACAATAAAGCAAACAAAGACCTTTATCTTCAGAAGGGAATCATACCAGAGGTGAACGGTCAGGTGGTATGGACTGAAACCTTTAATGTACCAGGAGCAACTGCTGACGAACTCTATGATAAGGCGTTTGCTTATCTTACAGAACTTACACAGGGCGACAATCAGTTGAGTGGTAGTAAGGTTGCCTTGGTGAACAAGGGTGAGCATAGTATTGTGGCAACGATACGTGAGAAGTTGATTTTCTCATCTTCTTTCCTTTCATTGGACTATACGCAGTTTAACTATGTGCTTCAAGCAACTTGTCGTGATGGACAGGCAACATTGACAATGAACCGTTTGACATATCGTTATGATGTTCAGGGCAATGTTTCTGACCTGTCGGCAGAGCAGTGGATCACCGATAAGTATGCTGTCAATAAGAAGCAGACCCGTCTCTTGCCAGTATCTGGTAAGTTCCGTCGTGCTACGGTTGACCGTAAGAATAGTATCTTTGAGGGCTTCGCGCAGGCATTGAAGTAAGACAAAGAAGGGATATACTTTTTAGTGTGTCAGTGGTGATGGGTAGGGATAACGACCTTATGAACGTTTGTTCTTTGCCTATTCTAATGCGCTGAATAAAGCGTTATATCAACGCCACTGACAATTACTTTTAACACAATAAAGAATAGAAAATGGAACTACAGAATAGTACGGCACGTCGTCCAGAACGTCGTCGTCATAAACGTGAGACAGAAGATAGGTTTCTTCCTATCCGCCAGTGGCTTAACATTATCTTTATGTTAGGTGCGCTTGTTGGTGTGATTGTCTATTTCTTAACCGATAACACTACGACTGGTACAATTATTATTCTTGTTTCGATGGTCTTTAAGATGGTCGAAAGCGTACTCCGTTTTATTCGTTAAATGAAGAAACTTACTATCTTATTTTCCCTTTTTGTGTTAGTGGCTAATGCTGCTATGGCACAGACAGACAATACCACTCCGTATGATGATGGTACTTTCACGGCTGATGGTTATAGAAACAATCGTAACGCAGGACGTTCGGATTCTATACAAAGTGAGCACAAGGAGATACCGCGTGGCTTGAAGGTGTGGACGATTGATGAACGTTTCGGTGACCGCAAGCCTGCTGTTCCCGATACGTTGTCGTATATGTATATGAATTCTAACCTCACTTACGGAAAGCGAGGGGAGTATAACACCTTAGGAAACTTGGGTTCTCCACGTCAGAATCGTATCTTTATTGATCGTCCTGCCATGTCAGAATTCTTCTTCCTCGACCCGTATGATATGTTTATCGTACAGCCAAACAACTTCCAGTTTACCTCAACGCTTTCGCCAATCACGGTTCTCTCTTATAATACCGCAGGTAACAGAAGCAACGGAGAAGACCGATTTAAGGCAATCTTTGCGGTGAATGCGGGTAAGGAGTGGGGCTTCGGCTTTAAGTTTGACTACCTATACGGACGTGGATATTATAGCAATCAGAGTACTTCTCACTTCAACTATTCAATGTGGGGAAGCTATTTAGGTGAACGCTATCAGGCACATCTGCTTCTTTCTCTTAATCATCAGAAGGTGTCGGAGAATGGTGGTATTGCCAATGATGCCTATATCACGCATCCAGAATCGTTCCACGATAGTTATAGTGAAGAAGAGATTCCAACCATTTTGAAGCAGAATTGGAATAGAAATGATAACCAACATGTGTTCTTTAACCATCGTTATAGCCTCGGATTCTTCCGTAAGGTGCCAATGACAGAAGAGGAGATTAAGGCAAAGCAGTTTGCTCTTAAATCTCAGAAAGCACAAGAAGCACAGCAGGATAAAGAGAAGGCTCGTCGCCGTGCAAAGGCTAAGGGCGAGAAGTTTGATGAGGAAGCTTACGATAAGGAGAAGCGTTCTGCAGGTCGACCTGACGATGCTGTCATTGCTGGAGATGCGTCACAAGTGAAGACAACAGCGGAGAATGCTAATGGTAATGAGCGTATGACGGTTAATTTGGAGGACTCTACTCAGATGGCAAACCTCAAGAAGCAGGATGCTTTGGCTAAGGATTCTACTCAGAAGTGGATGAAGGAAGAGTATGTTCCAGTGACGAGTTTCATTCATACAGTACGTTTCGATAATTACCGTCGTATCTATCAAGCATACGATACTCCGACTGATTTCTATGCACAGAACTACTTCAACTATGGTACTGCAGCCAATGATACGATTTATGATGCGACAAAGCATTGGTCATTGAAGAATACCTTTGCGGTCGCTTTGCTTGAGGGATTCAACAAATGGGCGAAGGCTGGACTGAAAGCTTTCCTTTCCTATGAGTTGCGTCATTATGCCCTTCCTTCAATGATAACGCCAAGTGGCTCTACAGTAGCATTCTATAACGGGGATAAGACATGGAATCAACATGATATTTCTGTCGGTGGTCAGCTGTTGAAGACACAGGGTAAGACATTCCATTATGATGTTAGTGCTGAGGCTTGGTTGGCTGGAAGTAGGGCAGGACAGGTTCATGTTGATGGTCATGCTGACCTCGGTTTCCCTCTTTTGGGTGACACAGTTCAACTCGCTGCAACAGCTTTCTTCCACCGTTCTGCTCCATCCTTCTATATGGGTCAGTACTATGGTAAGCATTATATGTGGGACAATAACCTCAATCAAGAGATACATTCTCGCATCTTGGGTGAGTTCTCTTTGAAGAAGACACGCACCAAGTTGCGTGTTGGTTATGATGTTCTTAAGAACTATACTTACTTTGGAATACAAAACGACCGCATCCAAAGCGGTGATAACTACCTTGTACAGCATAACAACTTGAATGTTCGTCAGTCCAGCAGTCCTATCAACTTGCTGACTTTACAGCTACAACAAGACTTTCGTTTGGGTATCTTCAACTGGCAAAATGTACTGACATTCCAGAAATCAAGTAAGGAAGATATACTCCCAGTACCGACATTTAACGCATATAGTAATCTGTTTATACGATTCAAGATAGCACGTGTGTTGGATGTTGACCTTGGTGTTGACGGTCGTTACTTCACAAGTTATTATGCGCCAGAGTATATACCTGGAATTGGTGCTTTTGGTATACAAGAGACCGATGCAAGCCGTACAAAGATTGGTAACTATCCACATTTGAATGCTTATGCTAACTTTCAGTTACAGCATACTCGCTTCTATGTAATGTTCACGCATGTAAACAGTGCTGATGGGGGTAAGTATTTCTATACGCCTCACTATCCATTGAACCAGCGTGTACTGCAGTTAGGTATCAGTTGGAACTTCTTTAACTAATCGTTTAGACATACGAAAACGTGATTTCAGAGAATGACAAGATAAAGACCAACAGTCTTTCTGCATGGGTACTTGCTGCGCGTCCAAAGACGCTCACAGGTGCAATGGTACCCGTAATGATAGGAACTGCTTGGGCTTGGAAGCTAAGTGGCGGGGAGAACTTTCGAGTTATCCCTGCCATTCTTTGTTTCTTCTTTGCCTTTCTGATGCAGATAGACTCCAACTTCATCAATGACTACTTCGATAGTTTGAAAGGCAACGATGATCGTAGCACTCGTTTAGGTCCGAAGCGGTCTTGTTCTGAGGGCTGGATAACCCTTCCTGCCATGCGCATTGGACTTATTGTCACTTCGTTATTAGCCTCTCTTGTTGGTATTCCCCTCATCTTCTTTGGTGGTTGGGAAATGATACTCGTTGGTGCAGCTTGTGTTCTCTTTGCCTTTCTTTACACCACTTACTTCTCTTATCTTGGCTTAGGCGATGTCTTGGTGCTTGTCTTCTTTGGTATTGTACCAGTTGTTTTTACCACATACGTCATCCTTCCTGACCATTCTCAAGCTCTTTGCTTTGATGTTATTATGTCGGGAGTTATCTGCGGTTTGGTGATAGATACCCTGCTTGTTGTCAACAACTACCGTGATAGAGAGAATGATAAACGTGACGGAAAGATGACCCTCATTGTGAGAATAGGCGAGGAAAAGGCAGAAAAACTCTATTTAGCTTTGGGTCTTATGGCATATATTCAGTTATCTTTCCTTCTCTCTTTAGAAGATAGGCATAATCTTCTTACCTTTATTCTCTTGGTCATCATCTTTGCACCTTATAATATGTTGCATTATAAGACAGCCATGCTGATGAAGAAGATAAAGAAAGGTAAGGACCTAAATATCATCTTGGCGCAAACCGCTCGGAACATGTTAATCTATGGTATAGCAACCACGATTGCGATAATTAGTTCATAAAACCGTCCTTAATCCCCTCATTCAACCTCTCACTTCATCATCACCCAACATTCATCACCCATCACCCAATCCCTATGTCCCAGCCGAATCTCGAAATAATGAACTTTGTGGAGCGACAGATTCTCCCACGCTATAATGACTTTGGACAGAGCCATGGACTCGGACACGTGCAGCGTGTCATTAAGAGTTCACTTGCTTTGGCAGCCGTAACGGGTGCCGATGTGAATATGGTATATGTCATTGCTGCCTATCACGACCTTGGTATGGCGGGTCCACGAGCCATTCATCATATCACGAGTGGTAAGATTCTCATTGCCGATGCACGACTCCGAAAATGGTTCTCAGCCGAGCAGTTGAAGATTATGAAGGAGGCTGTCGAAGACCATCGGGCAAGTAGTTCACGTGTACCACGTAGCATCTATGGTAAGATTGTTGCTGAAGCTGACCGTGACCTTGAGCCAGAAGTCGTCTTCTCACGTGCCATTCTCTATGGTATTGAGAACTATCCAGAGAAGAATGATGAACAGATGTGGCAGCGTTTCCGCGACCACATGAAAGAGAAGTATGGTCGTTCTGGCTATCTGAAACTATGGATTCCAGGTTCACCAAACGCAAAGAATCTTGAAACAATCCGTAAGACGATTGACAGTGAGACGGAGCTAAGAAAGGTGTTTGACCGCATCTATCAGCAGATACGTGAACAAGACGAAAAGAACTAACAAAATACAACTGAAATGACGAAAGAAGAATTAATGCGGAGAGCTATTAAACTCTCTGCTGATAGTGTACGAAATGGGGGCGGTCCATTTGGTGCTGTCATTGCCCGTAACGGCGAAATTATTGCCGAAGGAAGCAATGGTGTGACCATTTACAACGACCCAACAGCGCATGCGGAAGTCTCTACAATCCGCAAAGCGTGTCAGAAATTGAATACCTTTGACCTCAGTGGTTGCGAAATCTATACCTCTTGCGAACCCTGTCCTATGTGCTTTGGCGCTATCTATTGGGCTCACCTCGATAAGATCTACTATGCCAACGACCGCAAAGATGCTGCCGACATTGGTTTTGATGACGATTTCATCTATCAGGAGATAGCCGTGCAACCGCAATATCGCAAGAAGCCATCAGAAATCCTTTTGCGCAATGAAGCGTTAGAAGTCTTTAAGCAATGGACAGCAAAGACGGATAAAACAGAATATTGATATCCTCTAACGATAAGTCAATGTAAGCATACTGCTGTTTATATTGACCTTTTTGTTTATGAAATACTTACTACGAATAAACTTTTAGGTGATGAAGAGAAGAGTATTAAAGACGAGGAATATAATACTTTTTATCACAGTGTTCCTTTCAACGTTGATGATAGAATTCATCTTAGTATTCCTACAAGGCTGTTCTGATGGCGTAGGTCTTGCTTTCGATATAGATAAACAAGCTTTCGTTGTGGAGCAAGGTTGTGTCTGTGGTGGCTGCTTATACTTTAGCGGTGAAGATGCATCAGATGAGTTCTCTGTCATTTATAATAAGAATGTACACGCCTTTTGGTATGATAGTTACAATCCATCTGTCCTTGAAATCAACAACCTTCCCACTTGTTGTAATGTTGTTTTACGTGGAGATACCTTGTTTCTTCGTCGGCTTCCCTTACGACCAAACACCTCCTATGAAGTTTACCGTATGTCAGGTTGCCGCGGGACTTCTCCCCTTACTATCAAGACCGACAAGCAGGGTAGGGTAGTCAGTGCAGGAAGAGGGCTACAATAAAATGATATTGATCGGTCAATAATTCTCACAAACCTTTGTCATTCGTATTTAATAGTATATGATTAAGCCTTGCTCATAGTCTTTTCTATTGATGTGTTGATGCTCCGCACATGTGGTGCGGATGCTTAGCACGTGTCGTGTGGATACTTAGCACCAATGGTGCGGAGTACCTAATCCCTTGCAATATATTCTCTGTCTGAAAACAACTTATGCCTAATATAATGCTACAAAAGCACACCTGCGTTTCTAAAATATAATGGAGCACAGAGCCTTAAATGCTTAATAATTGTTAAGCATACCCCTTTTATTTGATGTAATTATATATCTTTACAACCCTAAACAATTACTAACCCAGCTACAAGCAAGAATAAACCTAAACGCATAACAAGTAAAAGAATAGTTTGAACGTTGTTGCAGTCGACTAAACAGAAGCAGGGTTACGTCTGAAAAGGCATACTACTATGTGTGTGACATGGCGCAGAGATGGCGATATGAACGCACATAATGACGAATAGCCAACCTAAAATGAAGCTATAGATAACTGAAAACAATTTACCTAAATTTATACAAATGAACATTTATCTACATCGAACTATGAAAGCGATGGGCAGGCTTTTGCTCATCATGCTGTTGCTTGTCCCACTGTGTGTGGATGCGCAAACGTTAACAACAATCACAGGTTCTGTAAAAGACAGCCAAGGTGAACCGCTCGTTGGTGCAACTGTTATGCAGAAAGGAACGTCAAACGGAACGATTACCGACCTCGACGGACAGTTCTCCATACAGGTGCCAGCTGGCGTTACGCTGGTTTTCCGTTACGTAGGTTTTGACGAGTCAGAGCAGAAGGCAGCTGCTAATATGGCTGTAACACTGAAAAGTAATGTCAAAGCCATTGACGAAGTGGTGGTTGTTGGTTACGGATTACAAAAGAAAGCCAACCTCACTGGCTCCGTTTCTCAAGTGAAGATGAGCGACGTCTTGGGTGATAGACCTGTGGTGAACGCTGCTGCAGCACTGCAAGGAGCTATGCCAGGACTTACTATCGGTGGTGGTTCAGGTCCCGGTTATTCAAAGTCTTTGAACGTACGCGGTACGCTTTCCATCAATGGTGGTGGTCCGTTAGTCTTGATTGACAACGTAGAAGGCGACTTGAGTACGCTCAATCCAGAAGATATCGAGAGTGTAACGGTATTGAAAGACGCTGCCAGTTCTGCTATTTATGGTGCGCGTGCAGCAGGCGGTGTGATATTGGTAACATTGAAACATCCGAAGAATGACGCACGTTTCACAGCCAACTATAATTTCAGTTTAGGATGGGAGCAGTCGCTCAACCATTTGGAGCAGGCCTCGTTGATGCAGTATTTGGATGCTTATCTTGAGGCTGGTTACTCTAATTCTTACTGGGCTGGTAATGGTGATGTGAGCAAGTGGCGCGACTATTTGCAGAAGTATCAGACTGATCCTTCGTCTGTTGCAACCGTTGGCGATGGTATCTTTAAGGACACTGATGGCCGTGTTTACTGGTTGTCAGAGAAGAATTTGGCTAAGAACATCCTTACAACAGGTTCAATTACCAACCATAATCTGACCATCTCTGGCGGAACTGACAAGATTCGCTATCGTGTTTCAGGAAGTTTGAGCCGTGAGAATGGACCATTGGTTACGGATAAAGATATGTTTAGACGTAAGACAATCAGCGGCTTTGTCTCAGCTGATTTGCAGAAATGGTTTACGCAAGAGGCAACCCTTACCTATACTAATTCAGTGCGACAGTCGCCTGAGAACGTTGGTAACATGAGTGGTTTCTATTCTACTCGACTGATTAACTATTACCCAGAAGGTCTTATCCCTGGTGATATCCTTGGTATTTCAGATGATTTACCATCGCAGACACCGCTCAATATGTTGACCAATGCACCTTCTGCCTTTAGTGAGCAGTCTGTGCCACGTATCTCTTTGCGTTCTATCTTCAAGCTGATGCCGGGTTGGACCGTTACTGGTGAGTACACCTATAACCGCACTGATGAACACTATCAGTTCTATTCTAACAGATTTAGATTTGCCGATGTGCAGTTGGCTGCTAAGTATTCAACCGAGAAAGGGCAGGACTTCTATCGTATGTATGACGCCACAACAAAGTATAATGCGTTGAATATCTTTACGAATTACGACCATTCTTGGGGTGCACATTCATTCAAGGCAATGGCTGGTTTCAACCAAGAAAAGTCGTTCTATCGCTACTTCTATGGTAATGTACTTGCTCAGGCAGTTCCTACCGTACCATCATTTGCAGGTGGAACAGGTGAGAAGACCATTGATGATAAGTACTCTGAGTATTCTATCCGTAGTGGTTTTGCACGTCTGAATTACTCTTTTATGGACCGCTATTTATTTGAGTTAAACGGTCGTTATGATGGTTCTTCTAAGTTCCCTAAGAGTCATCGCTTCGGTTTCTTCCCATCAGTGAGTGTGGGATGGCGTTTAGGTCAGGAGGCATTTATGAACTGGTCACGTAGCTGGTTGGATGACTTTAAGGTGCGTGCATCCTATGGTTCGGTTGGTAATCAGCGTATCAGCCCTTATCAGTTCTCACCAGTAATGAGTCTGCATAGCAATGGTACTTACATCTTGGATGCTGAAGGAAAGACCACTTATATCACTTCTCCGGGCTTGGTAAGCCGCAACTTCACTTGGGAGAAGGTTACTACGCTTAATATTGGCTTCGATCTCTATGCCTTTAAGAATCGTCTTACCGCTACATTCGACTGGTTCGACCGTCGTACAACAGGTATGTTGGCAGCTGGAATAGAGATTCCTAAGGTCGTAGGAACAGTCGCTCCGCTGCAGAACGTGGCTGACATGAAGAACAGAGGATGGGAACTTAACGTGACATGGCGCGATAAGATTGGCGACTTTAGCTATCACGTAGGTTTCAATGTCTATGATAGTCAGGCTGAAATCACTAAGTTCAACAATGAGTCACGCCTCCTTTCAGACTATTATGTAGGTAGAAAAATCGGCGAAATATGGGGTTATGAGACGGATGGATACTACACAATCAACGACTTCAATGCAGATGATGCAAAGCATAAGACTTGGACTTTGAAAGAAGGTGTAGTAAAAATCAATGGTTATAATCCACAACCTGGTGACGTGAAGTTCAAAGACTTGCGTACTGATGGTGTAATCAATGCAGGCGATAATACCGTAGATAACCCTGGTGACCGTAAGATTATTGGTAATGACGCAGCACGTTATCAGTTCGGTATTAGCCTCGGTGTTTCTTATAAGGGTTGGAGTTTGGAAGTACTTTTGCAAGGTGTTGGCAAGCGAGACTACTGGCTTGGCGGTCCAGCAATGTTCCCATTCGGTGGCGCAGGAGCAGGCGATGCAGTGTTCCAAGCACTCTATGCGAACCAAACCGACTATTGGAGAGCTAAGAGTTACGACCCATCAAGCAGCGATTATATGGTTCCTGTAAATCCAGATAGTAAGTTGTTCCGTATTTACGACCAAGGTAACAATGTGGGTTCTAACACTCGTGTAAGCGACAAGTATCTGCAGAATGCAGCCTATATGCGTATAAAGAATATCACACTTGCCTATACCCTGCCTAAGGAATGGGTGAAGAGAGCTTTCATACAGGATGCTAAGTTCTATCTAAGTATCGAGAATCTCGCTACATTCAGCAGTCTGCCAAAGGGCTATGACCCAGAAGGTACGGCACCATCATCAACTGCTAACGCCTTGAGCAATGGCATTTCATGGGGCTACCCATATTACCGCACTATCTCTTTAGGTGCAAGTATCACATTCTAATCATAATAAGTACTTATGAAAAAGATATTAACAGCCATCTGTGTTGCAGCAACAACGCTAACGGCATGCAATGATAATTTTCTTGAGAAATACCCTTTGACCGACCTCACTGAGGAGAATGCGTTTAAGGAATACGATAATTTCAAGGCGTTTATGAACCCTTGTTACGAGATGTTCACGAACACCACGATTCATACCAGTATCAACAACAGCTATATGAATGCGCAATTCTATGGCGATTGGTATGGTGGATTGGTGACTCATCGTGATAATGCTCGCAACCCATATGCCTATCAGACCATTACGGCAACAGCCGATGGAGGAGGATGGGACTTCTCTTATATCCGTCGAGTGAACATTATGTTGAGTCATCTTAATGATGGTGCGCTGACAGAGGCACAAGCTGCTCACTGGCGTTCGGTGGCTTATTTCTTCTCGGCTTACTGGTATATGGAACTCATCGACCGCTTTGGTGATGTGCCTTGGGTGAACAAAGTGCTTGACGAGAGTTCGCCAGAAAGCTACGGACCACGTACCCCACGTGCTGAAGTAGCTGATAGTATCGTGGCGCGTTTGGAGTATGCTGCGGCAAACATTGGCAACTTTAACGATGGCGATAACACGGTGAATGCAAATGTTGTAAAGGCTGCTTTGTCACGTTTCTTGCTCCGCGAAGGTACATGGGCGAAGTATCATGGACTCAACGAACCTTATGAAACCTATCTACGGAAGTGTCTAACGGTTTCGCAGGAACTGATGGATGCTTATCCAACCCTCTATAAGGGCGAGGACAAGCAAAACCAACCTGCTACCGGATATGGTGAGATGTGGACCACAGAGAGCCTAAAGGGTAAGCCGGGAGTTATCTTCTATAAGGAGTTTGTTAACAATGTCTTGATGAATCGTTATAACGACTTTGAACACATTGCAGCCAACTCTGCCGATGTACCTCAGTACACGGTGGATATGTTCTTGATGAAGAATGGTTTGCCTATTGGCAATACAGCATCAGGCTATCAGGGTGGTAAGGGTAAGGATATGTGGGGTACTTTCGCTGATCGTGACCCTCGTCTTTATCAGAATATCCAACCTCCTTACGTCGTTGCTCCTCATAAAGGGACGGTTGATAACGTGAACACCTTTAAGAGTTGGAAGTTTTTGAAGGCGGGTGATAACAACCAAGGACACATCGTTACAGCAGATGAGGCTGCCAAATATCGTTACTACATCGACTATATGGGTGCTAACGAGAAGTGCTTGCGTGGTGGTTCTTATGGCGGTGAGGGTATGAAGAGATGTCCCGGACAGAACTGGGGTGCTGCGCTTACACCAGTGAGCCCTAACCTCACAACCGACTCACGTGTGCCATATATGCGTTGTCGTACGGGTTACTACTTCTGGAAGAACTATGATATGTGGGAGTTCTCAACCGGTTCTTCGGCTTTCTGTACAGCTGATAAGCCTATCTTCAAGATTGAAGAGGTGCTCTTAAACTATGCTGAGGCAGCATGGGAATTGCAGCAGTTCGACCAAGCTGTGGCTGATAAGACTATCAACAAACTACGCGATCGTGCGGGTGTTGCACACATGACTGTGGCTGATATCAACGACAGTTTCGACCCAAATCGTGACAAGGGTAATGCTCCTTGGTGGACAGGTAAGGGCGGAAAGTTTGGTAACTACAATGTAAACCCAGTCTTGTGGGAGATTCGCCGTGAGCGTCAGATTGAGTTGTTCGGTGAGGGCTTTGCCTTCTATGACATCCGTCGTTGGGCAAAGGCTGCCTATTATGTCAATCGTCAGCCTTGTGGTTTGTGGACAACAGCTACTGATAATATCTATGCACCAAGGGCTAATGCCTACTCAGGTCAGTTTGTAGACTACGAGGAAATCATGCGAAGCGGTAAGGCATCGGCAGAAAACAACTCTGCTGGTAGCGGATGGATTTACACCTATGAGAGTCCACTTGCACATGGCGGATGGTTAGACACCTACTACTTAAGCATGGTTCCTACCAGCCAGCGTGCGCTCAATAAGCAGCTAACGCAAAACCCAGGCTACAAAGAGCTCTTCGGTTTGAGCGACTAATCCGTTCATACCCCTCATGCTAAACAGCCACCTCGCTTGCTGCTCTACTTTCAATCTTGATGGAGCAAACGACTAAGAGGAACTGAAAAACTGAGGGATGATAACAAAAGAGGGATGCACAAATTGATGTGCATCCCTCTTTAATTTCCTCTATTTTGTAAATAAACTTCAAAGACTGAAAATCAAAAGATGCTCTTTTGGCTTTCAATTAACGCCGAATTAGCTTTTAAAAGATGCCCTTTTACAATGCAAGTAACGCCCTTTTGAAGTCTTACTAAGCACCTTTTAAAATGCTGTTTTGCAACTGATTGATAGAAAGTGACTTATGAATGCGTTGTTGGGACTTGTTTTTTACCCTTTTTAAGCGTAAATATATAGAAGCAATGTAAAGAAAATTCAATCCTTCCACAGCGTAATAAAACATCGTTATTAGCTGCAGAAAGTAGAATCCTTAGTCTTTCTTAGTGCTAAAAGAACGCACTATACATTTCTATAAGGGTTGAGAGCTGTTGTGACTTTGCATCAATAAGTTCCATTTTACAGTCTAACTGTCCGCGTTCGCTATCTATCACCTCTAAATAAGTAGCTCTGTTATTGAGGTATAGTTTTTGAGCAGCTGAAACGGCTCTTACCAAAGCATCGTTCTGTTTCTGCTTAAATTGTTGGAGCAACTTAATGTTAGAAATCTTAGATTGCAGCGTACTTGTTTCTATAAAAGCAGTAAGCAATGTTTTGTCGTAATTATAAAGAGCCTCTATCTGTAACGCATCAGCCTGAGCGAAGTTGGCTTGAATAGCCTTCTTATTGATGAGCGGAGCGGTAAGTCCACCTAAGGCATTAAACGCCAAAGACTCTGGTAGTTTGAATAAGTACTTAGGGTTAAAAGCATTTAATCCAATAGCCGCAGAGATATTAAATGAGGGGAGAAACTCTTTACGTGCAGTCTCCACATCCCATTTCGCAGCCTTTAGCTGGTGCTCAGCTTGAATAACATCAGGACGTTGTAATAGGAGTTGAGTAGATAAGGAATGTGCAGTTGTAGGCATTGGAAGCTGTAAGAAGTCAACCTTTGTACGTTGTATGGTTTGAGGAAATCTACCTAACAGAAGGTTTAGATTATTCTCCGTCTCAACGATAGACTGACGTAGAAGGTACTCATCAGCCTGTGCTTTAGCCAATTCTGCATCAAACTTCTCAACAGCTAACTGTGTATCAGCATCAGCTTCTTTCTGAATACGAGCGATTCTCACTGCATCCTTCTGTAGCGAGATGTATTGTTGCATAACCGATAACTTGTAATCAAGAGCCAACAATAGGTAATAGTTCTCTGCTACATCTGCTACTAACTGACTTTTGATAGCACGTTGTCCAGCTTCAGAAGCCAAATATCGCTCTACAGCAGCTTTTTTACCACTATTTAATTTGTTCCATAAATCTATGGTCCAGTCTACTTGTAGTGATGGAGAAAGGTCAGGAATAACAGTTGGAATCTTATGCCCAGGAGTCATCTCCGTACCAACATTACCAGCTCCCTCAGCTGTGTAGCGGCCAACTTTAGAAACTCCCGCACCAATATTTGCTGTAACAGAAGGTAGGAGAGCAGCTTGTTTAGCATTGATCGCACTTCTTGCTATCGCCAGTTCCTGCAATGTAATCTTAAGATCTTGATTGTTTTGTAAGGCAGTTTCAATCAGTCTCTGAAGCATTGGGTCTTGGAAGAACTCTCGCCATGCAGGAGATATGGTTACGCTACTATCCTTGGATAAGGCTGGTAAAGAGTCCTTAAGCGTATCTTTGGGCATTGTAGCCTGCGGTGTTTTGCAGGCAACGATGCTCATAAGGATTACAAGAATAGTAATGACATGATATAGTTTACTCTTTGTCGTCATGAGTACTTTCTTTTAATTGTTTGTTCTTATAACGTTTATCTTTCTCTTCACTCAGTGGCTTCTCCTTCTGATAATGTACCAGTTTGTCAGTCATTCCAGCAAAGATATAGTACAGACCAGGGATGAGTAACAAGCCGCCTAAGGTACCAATGACCATTCCTCCGACAGCAGCAGTACCAATGGTTCGGTTACCAATGGCACCAGCACCAGAGGCAAATACCAATGGAATCAAACCTGCTATAAAGGCAATACTCGTCATAAGGATAGGGCGGAAGCGTGCAATAGCGGCAGAGATGGCTGCTTGAGAAATCCGTTCGCCAGCATTCTTACGCTGAACGGCATACTCAACCATCAGTACGGCATTCTTTCCTAACAGACCGATGAGCATCACTAAGGCTATCTGCGCATAGATGTTATTCTCTAATCCACAAGCCTTTAAGAAGAGGAATGCTCCAAATATACCCACTGGTAGGAATATAATCACAGGTAATGGCAGTAGGAAATTCTCATATTGTGCTGCCAAAATAAGGTAAACAAATACGAGACAAACTACGAAGATGACGATAGCCGTATTACCTTGTTCTGCTTCGTCTTTAGAGATACCAGCCCAGTCATAGTCATATCCTTTAGGGAGAGAGCGTTGTGCTACCTCTTGAATAGCCTGCAATGCCTGTCCACTCGAGTATCCAGGTGCCTGTGCTCCTGTCACTTCTGAGGAGTTGTAAAGGTTATGACGAGTAATCTCACTCATACCATAAGTCTTTGAAAGCGACATAAAGTCGGAATATGGAACCATCTGTCCATCTTCATTTTTACTATAAAGACTTAATAGATGATTAGGGAAATCACGATACTGTGGAGCAGCTTGTACAATTACTTTATAAGGTTTTCCGAACAGAATAAATCCTGTTTGGTAATCCGAACCTACTAAGATAGACAAGTTGTTCAGTGCCTTTCCGGGCTTAACTCCCTTTTGTAAAGCTTTCTCGTCATCAACATGAAGCATGTACTGAGGGAAGCTCGCAGAGTAGAAAGTGAACGCGTTACCAATCTCGGGACGCTTGTTTAGATCTTTAACGAACGCCTTGCTCACCCGCTCCATCTCATGATAATCGTTTTTACCAGTCTTATCTAAGAGACGTAATTCGAATCCACTGGCAGCTCCATAGCCTGGAATTGATGGCGGTTCAAAGAAGTCTATGTTTGCTTGTGTGATATTCTCACATTTCTGTTCCAAGTCACTAATAATCTCCTTTGCGGTACGTTTGCGATGTTTCCAGTCCTTGAGGTTAATCAAACAACTACCAGAATTGGCACTTGTTCCCTCAGAAAGAATCTCAAAACCAGCTAAAGAAGACACGCTTTCAACGTCCTCTTCTTTCTCTGCTATCTTAAGGAGCTGTTGCGCAACAGCGTTAGTTCGTTCGATAGTAGCCCCTGGAGGAGTCTCTATTACGGCATAAATCATACCCTGATCTTCTTGTGGAATGAAGCCCGAAGGGAGCCCCATATTGATCCAATATGCCAATCCACAGAACACCAATATCAATATTATTGTTAAAGACTTCTTCTTTACTGTATGTTGTATGAGGCGTTCGTACTTACGGCTACCACTATCGAATTTAGCATTAAAGCGTTGCAGGGCGCGTCCAATAAACCCTAATTTAACATTGTTCTCCTGCTCCTTTGTCAAGATAAGGGCACACAAGGCAGGGGTCAAAGTTAGGGCTACAAAGCCAGAGAAGAGGATACTTGACGCCATCGTGATTGAGAACTGACGATAGAACATACCCTCTGGACCACCCATAAAGGCTACAGGAATGAATACAGAAGCCATAACTAAAGAGATTGCAATAATCGCTCCACTGATCTCTTTCATGGCTTTTTCCGTAGCTTCAACAGGTGAGAGTTTGTTGCGAGAGATCTCAACATTCACCGCTTCAATCACTACAATAGCATCATCCACCACAATACCAATAGCCATGACTAAGGCAAAGAGGGATATCATATTGAGCGTTATGTTGAACAACATCATCGCAATAAAGCTGCCTAAAAGTGATATTGGCACAGCCATAATCGGTATGATAGAAGCACGCCAATCCCCTAAGAAGATAAACACAACTATTGCTACTAAGATAAAAGCCTCAAACAAGGTGTGTATTACTTTCTCAATACTTGCATCTAAGAAGCGGCTAACGTCATAGCTAATCTCATAGTGCATCCCTTTAGGCATATCTTTTTGCAGACGAGCCATAGCGTCCTTCACCTTGGTGATAACGTTACGAGCATTACTACCATAAGCTTGTTTCAAGGTTACAGCAGCTGAAGGACGTCCATTGAAGGTTGAGTAGATATCGTATACCTCGCTACCTAAGTGTACGTCAGCAATGTCTTTTAAGCGTACGATATTACCATCTTTATTGCTCTTGATGATGATATTCTTATATTCATCCTCTGTTGTGTAACGTCCTGGATACTTTAAGACATACTCTTTGACCTGTGGACGTTGTCCGCCACTCTCTCCCAACTTTCCTGGAGAGACCTCTATATTCTGATCTTCAAGTGCATCACTGACGTCATCTGTTGATAATCCGTAGGCTATCATCTTGTCTGGATGGAGCCATACACGCATAGCATAATTACGTGTACCAAGGATATCAAGGTCGCCAACACCATCTACACGCAACAACTCTGGTGATATGTTGATATCAAAATAGTTGTAGAGGAAGCCCTGATCAACCTTTGGATCATCACTGTAAAGATTGATATACATAAGTATGTTTGGCTCTTCACGTGATATCTTTACACCCTCTCGAATAACCTCTGCAGGCAATTTATTGGTAGCCGATGACACACGGTTCTGAACATTTACCGCATCAACATTTGGGTCAGTTCCCAACTTGAAGACGACATTTAGCTCGGCTTCACCATCGTTTCCCGCATTACTTTCGATATATTTCATGCCAGGAATACCATTCAAAGCCTGCTCCAAAGGGATGATAACTGATTTTACCAACAACTCATTATTTGCTCCTGGATAGTTTGCAATCACGTTAACCTTAGGAGGAGAGATGGAAGGGAACTGCGTTATAGGTAGATTTGAAAGCGACAGAATTCCAATAAAGGCAATGACCAATGACACTACAATAGAGAGCACTGGCCTACGAATAAAGATCTTAAACATACCTAATTAGCGTTTAACTTATCCAACTTCATTGATGCTTGTGGAGAAACCATAGACACACGTACCTTATCTCCATCATTTACTTTCTGTATACCGTCAAGAAGATAACGGTCAGTAGGCTGTAACCCTGAGGAAACAACGTATGCTCCTGTAAACTCAGCATCAATCTTGATAGCACGTTGGCGAGCAATATTATTCTTGTCAACCACAAATACATACTTCTTATCCTGAAGCTCATAGACAGCTTCTTGTGGTATCAATATTGCATTTTTCTTTTGTATAAAGAGTTTTATCGTACCCGTCTGACCATTGCGTAAAAGATTGTTGGCATTGCTAAAGACGGCACGAACAGCAATCGTACCTGTTGAACTATCAAACTGTCCACCAATATCTAATATCTTTCCGCTTGCAGGAAAGACATCACCATTTGCCAAAACAAGCTGTAGTGGAGTTTGTGAAAAGCGTTCTGGATGGAGGCGGAAATCTAAATAATCTGTTTCTGAAATATTGAAATAGGCAAACACCTTGCTATTATCTGATAAGCTGGTAAGTAAATCACTCGGCTCTATCAGACTTCCTGCTTTATTAGGAATACGCCCTAAGATGCCTGAGAAAGGCGCACGGATAAGAGACAGACGCTTATGTAATACAGCCAATTGATAGTCGGCTTCTGCTCCTTTCAACTTAGCCGTAGCCATGCGCTTCGCATTATTTGAGAGCACTTTGTTATCCGTTAGCGTTGTTACATTCTGCAAGTCGATACTTGCCTGTTCTGCTGCAGCCTTTGCCTTGGCAATCTCTTCGTTAGCACCAACAATTGCAATGCGGAATAGAGGTTGACCAGCTTTCACAAACTGACCTTCACTAACATACACATCTTGCAAAATACCGGTCTGCTGAGAGTGAACTTCAATGTTACGTTGTGAGGCAATGTTTGCCACATAAGACTGTGGTAGGGAGATGCTTTCTACTAATGGTGTCGTTGCAGTGTAAACTGGTTTTACTTGTGTTTCTTTCTTTGAATGACACGCACATAGAAGAAACATGATTGCAAGACAAGACAATTGAATTAAATTCTTCATAAATTGGTCTTTTTGTTTTCGTAAAAACAAGTGAAAAGTTAACGCGTTAATCCAACACTTCCTGACTACTCCTTGTAGCCATATTTACTCATTCTGTTTTCTCTTTCCTATCCTATAATAATAGAAAACAGAACTGTCGTTACATCTTTATGGAAACTTATTAAGAAAAGTGTTTCCTAAAATACCCTTCAGAATCATTGCTTTGCGATATAGAAATGTATTCTTTACGTTACCTATTGATTATGCTCGCAAAGGTACGTCGTTTTTGTGTAGTATGCAAGTAATTCTATAGTTAATTTTCTGCAAGTACTGAATAGTTTTCTCTGAAGTCATTTTGGGGCTTTATAACGCATCGTGTGGGTTGTGTATTGATATTCCACCGGTTTGGTGCGAGTGCTTAGCACGTAAGGTGCGGATGCTTAGCACATATGGTGCGGATGATATGCACCACATGTGCGGAGGATTAACACCATCGTTGTATATGGAAGGGTAGGGATTAAATGTGCGTTAAGTGTATTAAAACTGAGGTCAAATTGGAGTTGTGTTTAGTTGGAGGCTATACTTTCTGACACTATCTTAGGTTCTATGACGAATTACCCACATGATTCAGTATAGAGCCAAAAGTATAAGTTCCCCATGTTAAAACCCTCTCTCTCTTCGTTTAACATTTTATAAAATTGTATATTTGCAGATGAAATCAATTAAATACAAAACCTAATTTATAATAATGACAAATATAAAGCAAAGAGACGAACTACAAGCGACGATATGGAAAATAGCCAACGAGGTGCGTGGTGCCGTGGACGGTTGGGATTTTAAGCAGTTTGTTTTAGGAACACTTTTCTATCGTTTTATCAGTGAGAATTTTACTAATCTCATCGAAGGGGGAGACGAGGGTGTTGACTATGTTCATTTTTCCGATGACGTGATAACTCCAGAGATAAAAGACGATGCTACCAGAACGAAAGGCTACTTTATCTATCCCAGTCAACTCTTTGTAAACGTTGCTAAGAATGCTAATACTAACCCTAATCTGAATACGGACTTAGCGGCGATATTCTCGGCTATCGAAAGCTCGGCTAATGGCTATGCATCAGAGCATGACATCAAAGGACTCTTTGCCGACTTTGATACTACGAGCAACCGATTAGGTAATACGGTTGAGGAGAAAAAACAGACGATTAGCAGCCGTCATCAAGGGTGTAGAGAGCTTGGACTTCGGTAATTTTGAAGACAATGAAATTGACCTCTTTGGTGATGCTTACGAGTTCCTGATTTCTAATTATGCAGCCAATGCGGGTAAGTCTGGTGGTGAATTCTTCACACCACAGAATGTGTCTAACCTCATAGCACGCCTTGCGATGTTGGGACAAAGCTCTGTCAATAAAATCTACGACCCTGCTTGTGGTTCGGGTTCATTGCTCTTACAAGCGAAGAAGCAATTTGATGACCATGTCATTGAGGACGGATTCTTTGGGCAGGAAATCAATCATACGACCTATAACTTGGCACGTATGAATATGTTTCTGCACAATATCAATTATGACAAGTTTGATATTAGTTTAGGCGATACGCTTATCAATCCTCAATATGGCGACCAAAAGCCTTTCGATGCCATTGTGTCTAATCCTCCTTATTCTGTCAACTGGGTGGGTAGCGACGACCCAACGTTGATCAATGACGACCGTTTCGCCCCTGCTGGTGTGTTAGCTCCTAAATCGAAAGCCGACTTTGCTTTTGTGCTTCACGTCCTTAGCTATCTCTCTGCTCGTGGTCGTGCTGCCATTGTTTGCTTCCCTGGTATCTTCTATCGTGGTGGAGCGGAACAGAAGATAAGGAAGTATTTGGTGGATAACAACTTTGTTGAGACGGTTATCTCTTTGCCTTCTAACCTGTTCTATGGTACGAGCATTGCCGTTAATATCCTTGTGCTCTCAAAGCATAAGACGGATGCAAAGACACAGTTTATTGATGCCAGCGGTGAAGACTTCTTCAAGAAAGAAACGAATAACAATGTTCTTCTGCCAGAGCACATCGAACGTATCGTTGATATCTTTGGAAAGAAAGAGGAAGTGCAGTATGTTGCAACCTCTATCGACAATAACAAAATAGCAGAGAACGATTATAACCTTTCTGTAAGTTCATATGTTGAGGCGGAAGACAAACGTGAGGTTATCGATATCAATAAGCTTAATGCCGATGTTGCTGAAACAGTAAAGCGGATAGATAGCTTGCGGGCGGATATTGATGAGATAATAAAGGAGTTGGAAGGTTAAGGCAGAAACTATCATGTTACAGATGATACATTAAGAAGACTTAAACATGGATAAAGAAAAAGAACCAAGCCGTTTCCCTTTTATAAATGTACAGCAAAGCATTGTCTCTATTCGTCAACAGCAAGTTATAGTAGATGCTGATGTTGCTCATTTGTATGGGGTTGAGACTAAGCGAATCAATGAAGCGGTGCGTAATAACCCAGATAAGTTCCCTTCGGATTATATGTTTGTGCTTACAAAAGAAGAAGTAGATATTTTGCGGTCGAAAAATTCGTCCACAAACCTTTCTCTCAAAAGTAGAACGCTGCCCAAAGCGTTTACTGAGAAGGGTCTTTATATGCTTGCAACGATTCTAAAGAGCAAGCATGCTACGACTGTTACGTTTGCAATCATTGAATCTTTTGCAAAGGTAAGAGAACTGAAACGCGAACTGTTGAGTCTTCATCAAGAGACAGATAAATGTAAGCAAGGTGAGAAGATGAATCGGTTTGGAGAGATTCTGTCGGATATTGTTATGCCCGATCTTGAAGTTGCTGAAACTGAATCCACGTTGGAAATCAATTTCTTTATTGGGAAAATTAAGCATACCGTGAAGAGAGTCAAACGTGCTGCGACATCAACAAACGAAGATAAGGAGTAAGAAAGATGAAATATATAGATGAATTATTACAAGGGCATGAAGTGGTGTGGAAACCGTTGGGGGAAGTCTTCTCTTTGGTAACAGATTTTACAGCAGCAGGCTCTTTTGCTTCTAATGCTGCCAATGTTCAATATAGGCAAGAAAAGAGTTTTGCACAGTTGGTACGTACTACAGATTTGAAAAGTCGGTTTAAAAATACAGATAAGTTTATATATGTGGATGAGCATGCTTTTGAGTATTTATGGCGAGTAAATCTCAACGAGGAATGTTTAGTACTTTCTAATGTGGGTAATTGTGGAGAGATTTATCACATTATGCCAGATAGCCTACCTTATGCTAATAGTGTATTAGGTCCTAATGCTCTTCTTCTGAGAACCACAATTGGTATGAATAAATTCTTTTATTATTGGTTTCTTTGCAATAGCTTTCAATGCGAATTAGGGAAGATTACTTCGAAAACTGGGCAAACGAAATTTAATAAAACAAACTTAAAGAAAATCCTTATCCCTCTCCCTCCTCTTTCCGTTCAAAAGGAAATAGTTCGTATCCTCGATAAGTTTACTACGCTGGAAGCGGAGCTGGACTGCCGCAAGCGGCAGTATGAGTATTATCGTAACCAGTTGTTATCCTTTGATATGTTAAATAGGGGGGAGCAAAGGTTGAATAATGTAAAATGGATGACTATCAAAAAGATTAGTAAGAATATATCTTCTGGGGGGACACCACGTTCAAATATCACAGCATATTATGGAGGAGATATTCCTTGGTTAAGGACACAGGAGGTTAATTTTTCTGATATATGGGATACAGATGTGAAAATAACAAAAGAAGGAATGGATGCTTCAAGTGCAAAATATATTCCTGCTAATTGTGTCATTATTGCTATGTATGGCGCAACTGTTGGACGTGTAGGAATCAACAAGATTCCATTGACAACAAATCAAGCCTGTGCTAATATTGAAGTAAATGAAGATATAGCATTATATAGGTATGTATTTCATTATTTGTCAAGTCAATATGAATATATTAAGTCTTTAGGAGCTGGCTCTCAAACAAATATAAATTCACGAATAATAAAAGAACTTAGAATCCCCATCCCTCCCCTCTCCGAGCAACAGCGCATCGTTTCTATCCTCGACAAGTTCGACACGCTAACGACCTCAATCTCAGAGGGACTGCCAAAGGAAATAGAGCTTCGTAGAAAGCAATATGAATATTATAGAGAACGACTACTCTCGTTCAGGCATTGAGAACGAGGGCTAAACGAATCAACGAAATAGGATGCCTATGGAGAATGACAAACCGAAGGTGCTGCGTAGCGGCACAGACTGGAAAACGTTGCGCTTCTATCAAAAAGCCGATGCACTCTACCAAATGACCTTCGTCTTTTGCAAACGTTTCCTGCCTGCCTATGGCGACCGTACTGTGGACCAAATGGTTCAGGCGGCACGGTCGGGAAAACAAAACATTGTCGAGGGAAAGGAAGACGGCATGACCTCTACTGAAATGGAACTGAAACTGCTCAATGTAGCACGTAGTAGCTTGCAGGAACTGCGTCAAGACTATGAGGACTATCTCCATACTCGTGGATTAACGGTTTGGCAAACCACTCATCCACGTTACAATGCCCTTTTAACCTTCTGCCGAGAGCATAACAACTATGCTGACTATGCCCCTTTCGTAAGCAAATGGACGGCTGAGGAGTTCTGTAATACTGCGCTCTCATTGTGTCATATCACGGATAGGATGATGTGCAACTACCTCGATTACCTGCAAAAGCGTTTTGTGACAGAAGGAGGTATCAAGGAGCGAATGTATGCCGCCCGCACTGGCTATCGAAAGGAGCAAGACCGCCTGATGAATAGCCTCAAGGCTGAGAATGCTGCCCTGAAAGCGGAGGTGACAAGGCTGAAAAGGCTGCTGGAAGATAAGCGGGAGGAAGGGTAGGGGGCTTTTCTTGCTTTCATAGGCATCATAACTCTCATAGTTGTCCTAGTTGTCCTAGTTAACCTAGTTATCCTAGTTAACCTAGTTATCCTAGGCATCCTATCTCTCCTATTTATCATAGTTCCCCTATTCCCAAGAAAAAAACCAATCAAAAATGACCCAATACAACACTATCGCAGAACTGCAGAACTTCATCGTTCTTGACAGTTACACAAAGAACTCCTTACTCAGCGAGCCGCCTGCTGGCTATCAGAGCGAGGCTGCCTTGGAGCATGAACTAATTGAAGACTTGAGGTACCAAGGCTATGAGTATCTCCCTAACCTTATCACCCCTGATGCTTTGTTACTCAATGTTAGGAAGCAGTTGCAAACACTTAACAACGTTGTCTTTACTGATGCAGAATGGCAACGTTTCCTTGAGGAGTATTTAGATAAGTCCAGCGACAGCATTACTGACAGAACACGAAAGATACAAGATGACTATATCCATGACTTTGTGTTTGACGATGGGCATATCCAAAACATCTATTTAGTAGACAAGCAGAATGTTGCTCGCAACAAGGTACAGGTAATTAATCAGTTTGAACAGACAGGAACACAAGTTAATCGCTATGATGTAACCATCTTGGTCAATGGCTTGCCAATGGTACACGTAGAACTGAAGAAACGTGGCGTGGCTATTCGTGAAGCATTTAATCAAGTGCATCGCTATAGTAAAGAGAGCTTTAATAGTGAGAGCTCGCTGTATAAGTACTTGCAAATCTTTGTTATTTCTAACGGAACAGATACGCGCTACTTTGCCAATACCACGAAGCGAAACAAAAATAGTTTCGACTTTACAATGAATTGGGCGAAGTCTGATAATACATTGATAAAGGACTTAAAGGACTTCACTGCAACCTTTTTCCAAAAGAATACACTGCTGCAGGTGTTGTTCACGTATGCCGTGTTTGATAGTAGCGACACGTTACTTATCATGCGCCCCTATCAGATTGCCGCAACGGAACGGCTGATATGGAAGGTCAAGAGTTCTTATCAGGCGAAAAAATGGAGTAAGCCAGAGGGTGGAGGGTATATCTGGCATACGACAGGTTCTGGTAAGACTTTGACCAGCTTTAAAGCTGCTCGACTGGCAACGCAGTTAGACTTTATTGATAAGGTGTTCTTTGTAGTCGATCGTAAGGACTTAGATTACCAAACGATGAAGGAATACCAACGTTTCTCTCCTGGTAGTGTGAATGGTTCGGATAGTACTGCTGGACTAAAGAAAAACATTGAAAAGGATGATGACAAGATTATCGTAACGACAATTCAGAAACTGAATAACTTGATGAAGAGCGAGGCTGCATTGCCTATCTACGAACAGCAGGTTGTCTTTATCTTTGATGAATGTCACCGTTCGCAGTTTGGTGAAGCTCAAAAGAACCTTCATAAAAAGTTTAAGCGGTATTATCAGTTTGGCTTTACGGGGACGCCTATCTTCCCTGAAAACGCCTTGGGAGCAGAAACAACAGCCAGCGTGTTTGGGCGTGAGCTTCATTCTTATGTTATTACGGATGCTATTCGTGACGAAAAAGTATTGAAGTTTAAGGTGGATTATAATGATGTTCGTCCACAATTCAAATCCTTAGAGACTGAGACTGACGAAATAAAGTTGACAGCAGCAGAGAACAAACGACTCTTGCTCCATCCTGATCGCATTAAAGAGGTCTCTCAATATATATTGAATAACTTTAAATTAAAGACGCATAGAAACCAAGGAGGACAAAAAGGTTTTAATGCGATGTTTGCTGTGAATAGTGTAGAGGCAGCTAAACTCTATTATGAGGAACTCAATAACTTGCAAAAGGATGATGAGAAAAAGCTGAAGATAGCTACGATATTCTCTTATGCTGCCAATGAGGAACAGAATGCTGTTGGCGATATTCAAGACGAAAGTTTTGAACCATCAGCAATGGATAGTAGTGCAAAAGAGTTTCTAACAAAAGCCATCAAAGATTATAATGCGATGTTCAGAACAAGCTTTGGTGTAGATAGCAAAGAGTTCCAAAACTACTATCGTGACTTGGCAAAACGTGTGAAGTGTCAGGATGTTGACCTTATCATTGTGGTAGGAATGTTCCTCACTGGTTTTGATGCACCTACGCTGAACACCTTATTTGTGGATAAGAACCTGCGTTATCATGGGTTGATGCAGGCTTTTTCGCGCACTAATCGTATCTATGATGCTACGAAGACATTCGGTAATATCGTAACATTCCGTGATTTAGAGAAGCCAACAATTGATGCTATCACGTTGTTTGGAGATAAGAACACAAAGAATGTTGTACTTGAAAAGAGCTACGAGGAATATCTTAAAGGCTTCACAGATATTGCAACGGGTGATGCACGCAAAGGCTATATAGACATTGTAAAGGAACTGAAAGAACAGTTCCCACAGCCTGATGAGATTGTGACAGAGGCAGATAAGAAAGCTTTCGTTAAGATTTTCGGTGAGTACTTGAAGGTTGAAAATATCTTGCAAAACTATGATGAGTTCACGAATCTCAAAGAGTTGCAGAAGATAGACAGAACGGATCCTGATGCGCTTGAGGCTTTTAGAGACACACACTTCTTGACAGATGATGAAGTAACAGAAATGTTGGAGACAGATGTCTTGCAAGATCGCGCAGCACAAGACTATCGTTCAACTTACAACGATATCCGTGATTGGTTTAGAAAAGAAAAAGAAGGGAAAGCTCCAGAGGAGTCAAAGATAGACTGGGATGATGTTGTATTTGAGATAGATTTGCTTAAATCACAGGAAATCGACCTTGATTATATTCTTGAACTTGTGTTTGAACATAATAAGAAAACAAAGGATAAAGAGTCGTTAGTTGATGAGGTGCGTCGAATTATTAGGTCGAGCATTGGTAATAGAGCCAAAGAGGGACTTATTGTCGACTTTATTCATGAAACAGATTTAGAGTCTATTCAAGATAAGTCTGGCATCATCTCTGCTTTCTTTTTGTATGCACAAAAGAAACAAAAGGAGGAGGCTGCAGATTTAATCGTTGAAGAGAAACTAAACGAAGAAGCTGCTAAACGTTATATACAAACGTCGTTGAAGCATGAGTATGCTAGTGATAATGGTACCGACTTGAATGCTATCCTTCCTAAGATGAGTCCGCTCAACCCACAATATCTTACGAAGAAACAAAGTGTTTTCCGAAAGATATCGGCTTTTATAGAGAAGTTTAAGGGTGTTGGTGGTAAGCTCTAATCACACATTTTTTTGGTATCTTTGCACTGTAATTTAAGCACAATACGAATGGAAATGATGTCGGAGGTGTGTCCGTTAGAAACTTTTGTGCCAGCTCGGGCAGCTGGTCAGCATGATGTCTTATCGTTGGCGCTTCCGCCAATGCCGCTGTTGCGCGTGGCTTTTGTGGGTGTAGGAGCGCGTGGACGATTGGCAGTGACACGCTGGTGTCATATTCCTAAGGTTGAGATAGCTGCTGTTTGCGATGTGTCAAAGGAAGTGGCAGAGGAGGTCGCACGGCACGTTGAGCAGTTGGGTAAGCCTCGTCCAAAGGTCTATTGGGGTGAGACGGCTTACAAAGAATTATGCCAACAGCAAGGAGTTAACCTTGTGTATGTTTGTACGGATTGGATGTCACATGTGCCAATCGCTATTCATGCGATGGAGCAGGGAAGGAGCGTGGCAGTAGAAGTACCTGCAGCCCTCACCTTAAAAGATATTTGGACGTTGATAGACACCGCTGAACAGACCCGACAGCACTGTATGATGCTTGAGAATGCAGTCTACGACCGATTTGAAATGGCGGTGTGTCAGATGGTACATGAAGGCCTGCTTGGCGAACTTATACACGTGGAAGGCGGTTATGCTCATCCTATTGGCGACCGTTGGACGGCTTGGCGCATGGAATATAGCCGTCTGAATGCTGGCGATGTCTACCCAACACACAGCATTGGACCCATCTGTCGATTGCTTGATATTCATCGTACTGACCGTATGCACTACCTCACAGCCATGCAGACCAATGCTTTTCTGGGTACAGAGATGTATCAAGCGGTAATGGGAAAGGCGTGTGATAGCTTTGCTAATGGCGATCAGACCTCAACGATGATACGTACCATAAAAGGGAAGACGATGCTTATTCAACACAATGTTATGACACCACGCCCATATAGTCGTATGTTTCAAGCGGTCGGAACGCAGGGTTATGCAGCTAAATATCCTGTCCCAGAGGTTCAGTTAAGCCCAGAGATGGCAGCCAAAGTGGATATTGAAATGGAGGATGATAAGCTACCTTTGAACGCTTCTCAGATAGAGACACTGCTCAATTATTATGCGCCTTCTTTCCCTTCAGAGACAATTGCCTTAGCCAAAGAGCTCGACGCACGTGGCGGAATGTCTTATTTTATGGACTTACGGCTTGCCCAATGCCTACAACAAGGTTTGCCTTTAGATATGGATGTGTATGATTTAGCGGAGTGGTGTTGCATTGCTGAGCTATCCAAACGCTCTATTGAACAAGGTTCAATGCCAGTGATGATTCCCGACTTCGTAAATCGTAGGTCTTCAGTTGATACGGAAAGTATTTAGTGGCAATGGCTATTCTCGTCGGGTAGAATGAGAAGTATGCGTTTTCCTCTTGGTGTTGAGGCTTTATACTTACCATTTTACTCTTATTGTTTGGTTTTTTCAACAATCAAATTTCATACCTATAAGTTTGGAATATTTGCAAGAGTAGATTTCTTCTCACTATTTATAGGTATTTATATGCATATTTTAAATATAAGTATCTCTAAATACTTGATATTACGTTTTTTTGTCTATCTTTGTCCTCGGTAATTAGTAATGCTCAATCAGTATAACACTTTACAAGCATATTAATTCAAACGTTTCACATAATAACAAATAAACAGTCATGAAAAAAGCATGGAGAGGATTTACTGGAACCAAGTGGCTTGATGAAGTCAATATGCGTCAGTTTATCCAAGATAATTATGATAGTTATGATGGTGATGCTTCCTTCCTTGAGAAGCCAACAGAAGCAACAGACAAACTTTGGGGTATGCTCAAAGAACTGCAGAAGCAGGAGCGTGCTAAGGGTGGTGTCTTAGACATGGAGACCGAGGTGGTGTCCAGTATGACTGCATATGGTCCTGGCTATATCGGTGAAGGAACAAAGGAGTTAGAGAAGGTTGTTGGTCTACAGACAGACAAGCCTTTGAAGCGTGCCTTTATGCCTTATGGTGGTATCAAGATGGCTGAGCAGGCATGTACAACCTATGGTTATGAGCCATCAGAGAAACTTCATGAGATTTTCACAAAGTATTGTAAGACACACAACGAGGGTGTCTTCGATGCTTATACAGACGAGATGAAACTCGTTAGACACAACCATATCCTCACAGGTCTTCCTGATACCTATGGGCGTGGTCGTATCGTGGGTGACTATCGTCGTGTTGCACTCTATGGTGTAGACTTCCTTATCAACGAAAAAGCAAAGGATTTCCGCAACTGTGGTGACGGTACTATGACCGAAGAGGTTATCCGTTTGCGTGAGGAAATCTCTATGCAGATGAAGGCTTTGAAAGAGATGAAGGAGATGGCAGCTATCTATGGCTATGATATCTCTGAACCAGCTAACAACGCACGTGAGGCTGTACAGTGGCTTTACTTTGGTTATTTGTCAGCCATTAAGACACAGAACGGTGCTGCGATGTCAGTTGGTCGTATCTCAACTTTCCTCGATATCTATATTCAGCGTGACTTCAAGGAAGGCACACTTACGGAGGCTGAGGCGCAGGAACTCATCGACCACTTGGTAATGAAATTCCGTATGGTTAAGTTTGCACGTATCCCTTCATACAACCAGCTCTTCTCTGGTGACCCTGTTTGGGCTACCCTCGAAGTTGCGGGATTGGGTATGGATGGCCGTTCAATGGTAACTAAGACTGACTTCCGTTTCCTCCATACACTTGAGAACATGGGTCCTTCACCAGAACCTAACCTCACTGTGCTCTATAGTTCACGTCTTCCAAAGCACTTCAAGGATTATGCTGCGAAGATTTCTATCTCTACAAGCTCTATTCAGTATGAGAATGATGACGTGATGCGACCAATCTGGGGCGATGACTATTCAATCTGCTGCTGCGTATCTGCAACACAGACGGGTAAGGAGATGCAGTTCTTTGGTGCACGTGCAAACCTCGCTAAATGTCTTACCTACGCTATCAGCGGTGGTGTTGACAGCAAGACACGTGAGCAGTGTGGACCTGCTTATCGTCCAATAGAGGGTGATGTCGTAACATATGATGAGTTCATGCCTCGCTTCATGGATATGATGGAGTGGTTGGCTGGTGTCTATGTAAACACATTGAACCTCATCCATTACATGCACGATAAGTACTTCTATGAGGCTGCAGAGCTTGCACTCATTGACACGGACGTACGTCGTACTTTCGCAACGGGTATCGCTGGCTTCAGTCATGTGGTTGACTCTATCTCTGCTATCAAGTATGCAAAGGTTAATATCATACGTGATGAGACTGGGTTCCCTATCGAGTTCAAGACTGAGGGCGACTTCCCACGTTATGGTAATGACGATGATCGTGCTGATGACATCGCTGTATGGTTGTTGAAGACCTTTATGAATATGATTCGCAAGCACCATACTTATCGCAATTCAGAGCCTACAACAAGTATCCTTACCATCACTTCAAACGTGGTATATGGTAAGTTTACAGGTAATATGCCTGATGGTCGTCCAGCTGGTGCACCGCTTGCTCCTGGTGCAAACCCATCTTACGGAGCAGAGCAGAATGGTTTGTTGGCATCGTTGAACTCAACAGCTAAGCTTCCATACGAGTATGCGCTTGATGGTATCTCTAATACACAGACAATTAGCCCAGATGCTCTTGGTCACAATGATGAGGAGCGTATCAGTACACTCGTGGGTGTAATGGATGGTTACTTCGACCGTGGTGCACACCACTTGAATGTGAATGTCTTTGGTGTAGATAAGCTAATTGACTGTATGGAACATCCAGAGAAGGAAGAGTATGCAAACTTCACAATCCGTGTGAGCGGTTACGCTGTGAAGTTTATCGACCTTACACGCGAACAGCAGATGGATGTTATTGCACGTCGCGCGCATGGTTCAATGTAAAGTGAATAACCAACATAACAATTTATCGGATTCGCCGACTTCCGAACTGATGCTACGGGTACACTCTGTAGAGTCGTTCGGGTCGGTTGATGGACCTGGTATTCGTTTCGTTATCTTCCTTAAGGGTTGTGCTATGCGATGCCAGTACTGTCATAATCCAGACACATGGGACAGGGCGGGGGGCAACCTCCGCTCTGTTGATGATGTCTTGTCCCAAGCCCAACGTTATCGGAGTTATTGGGGAGAGAAAGGCGGTATCACCGTGAGTGGGGGTGAAGCTCTGTTGCAGATACAACCTCTTACGGAACTGTTCCGTAAAGCTAAGGCTTTAGGAATCAATACCTGCCTTGATACTTCAGCCCAACCTTTCAATCGGGAGTCGAGTAGCTTCTCTGCTTTTGAGGAGTTAATGAAATATACCGATTTAGTATTGTTGGACATAAAGCATATTGATAGCGATGCCCATAAGCAATTGACAGGTTGGAAAAACGAGAATATCCTCGACTGTGCTCGCTATCTTTCTGACATCGGGAAACCTGTATGGATAAGACATGTCTTGATTCCTGGTATTAATGATGATGATGAATCTCTCTATAAACTTCGTGCTTTCATAGATACTTTAAGCAATGTTGAGCGAGTGGAGATTCTGCCTTATCATTCGTTAGGTGTCTATAAATGGGAGCAGTTAGGTATTCCTTACGCACTCAAAGATGTAGAATCGCCTACGGAAGAAAGTGTTCTTCATGCGCGAAAGATATTAACAGAGGGGAGATAATTGGGGCTGTTATAAAGTCTTTTAGAACCGTCCGATGTAAATATTTTTCTTCAATTGCTTTTTAATTAAGGCTTAATTGCATTCGAATTAAGCCTTAATTAGCTTCTAATAGGTGCCCTTTTGAGGTCTTACTAACGCCCTTTTGGAGTCTAATTAAGCACCTTTTAAAATGTGTTTGACTATGCCTAATTTTACTTCACACTTTTTTGGTTATTGTTACTGAATTGGT
>CAUTPS010000019.1:0-41406 GCA_963540415.1 uncultured Prevotella sp. | reverse complement strand
TTTGTTTCTCAGACACTTGGAGTTCTTACAAGAATTTATGCTGCGGAATTAAGGGGTTTTACAAATAGGGGAAAACTACGTGACAAATGTAATTAGGTGCGATGTCCATCCGTCTTATACAAACAACTTATTCCCTTATTAATTGAAGTTTGTAAATTATTTTCGTACAGTTCAAAACTAATACATGCTCTTTTGGCTTCTTAAAGACGCCCTTTTGGCTTGCAAAAGATGCCCTTTAAGACCCTTACTAACGCCCTTTTGAAGTCCTATTAAGCACCTTTTATTCTACTACTTGGTAACTACCTGATTCTCTTTTGATTACAAATCTGATTCTCATATGTGTTTTTGCCGTCCTTTATAGATGTTTTACCCGAAATTATATAATGATTTTTCAAACTCTTGCCTACATATTTTCAAAGTCTTAAATGAAATAGTTTTCAATGTCAGAGACTGATAATAGAACAGATAGATGACTGTTTTAGCCATGTTTTTGTTTAATAAGTAGCTTCGATTCAACCGTTTACGCAATACGAAAAGTGTCCACACATTTAACGGAAAAACCATTCTCTTACCTCTCAAAAACCTTATTTATCTCTTCACACCTTATTTACTACCAACGTATAGATAACCCTTCATTACTACATGAGAAACACACTGTCAGGCATTTATACATCAGGAAACCAATAGTTGCAACCCTACTAAAAAACCACTAACGCAGAATGCAACTATTAAAAAGTCATTAAACCTTTGACAGAAACACATAATTACTTACTTTTGCAATATATATCAATTAATTCAACAAAACATTTATTATTATGAAAAAGAGTTTGTTCGTTAGCATAGTTATGCTCTTTGTAGGCATGACTGTCAATGCGCAGGATTACAAAAAACAGTCGTTCATTCCAGAGGCTGATATGCCTGATGCAGGTATCTACCTCCCAGCTCCACCTGACACAGCATCTTATCAATTTGATTATGACTTCCGTCAGTATTGGTGGGGTCGAAAGATGAGAGAGGACAAAGAACGTGCTGCACAGGCTAAGTTCGACGCCAACTTCGATGTTGATTCTGTTCTCGTAGGCTTTGCTCCTTCTTTTGGTTTGCTTATCACACCAGAGAAGACACCAGAAACCTACAAACTCATGTGCATGATAGGTATTGATGGCAACCACGCTGTTGACCGTGCTAAAGCGAAATATATGCGTAAACGTCCGTTTGCACAATTCCATGAGCATACTCTTCAACCACAGTTTGAGGCAGAGTTGATTAACAACGGCTCTTATCCTTCAGGTCATACCTGTCGCGGTTGGATATTCGGATTGACTTTGACAGAGCTGAATCCATCACGTGGCAACGAGATTATGAAGCATGCTTACGAGTATGGTCAGAGCCGAGTAATCTGTGGTTATCACTATCAGAGTGATGTCGATGCAGGCCGTCTTTGCGCAAGTGTAGGCTTTGCTGCCGTACAATCATCTGATGCTTTCCAAAAGCAAATGGCAAAGGCTAAGAAAGAAATAGCCAAGGTGCTTGCAACAAATAAGCATTAAAAAGCTAACAATTACTTTGTTATTTCATTGAAAAGTAGTAACTTTGCACCGCTTTTCGGCGTAACCGCTGATCGTGGAAGAGTCATGGATTACGTTACGTTGGAACGACAAACAATATTTAATTAATAGAAAAATGGATTTAATTAAAGTTGCTGAAGAAGCATTTGCAACTGGCAAGCAGTTCCCAGAGTTCAAGGCTGGTGACACTATCACTGTCGCTTACAAAATCGTCGAGGGTAACAAGCAGCGTATTCAGCTCTACCGTGGCGTAGTTATCAAGATTTCTGGTCATGGTGAGAAGAAGCGTTTCACAGTTCGTAAGATGTCAGGCACCATTGGTGTTGAGCGTATCTTCCCAATCGAGTCACCAAACATCGATTCTATCGAGGTGAACAAGCGTGGTAAGGTTCGTCGTTCTAAACTCTATTACCTCCGTGAGCTTACAGGTAAAGCTGCACGTATTAAGGAGAAGAGAACTGTCGTTGCTGAAAAGTAAGCCCTTGGAAATCCAAGAAAATAAAAGTCCGAAACTATTGGTTTCGGGCTTTTTTATTTACCTCTTAATAAGGATTATTAGACATTTATTATTGATAAAGCTAACGAAAGAAAGAGAGAAAGAGTTATCATATTGCACCATCTAAACCCAAATCGGTCATTAGACCACAATATGTATAATTCTTATTACTATGGTATTGTTTCCTAACATCTTTTATTTTCTTATCGGCATCTTGTCCGTCTTTGTAACTTGACGTAGCCCGCTACGCCTGCATTACAAAGCCAAACAATCTGCTCGATAATAAAACAAAATATGTTTAGCCTCTAATGTCCGATTGGGGTTAAACGTCTTCTTATCAGTTTTCTTGACTATGAAGAAAAAACTTCTCACCGAAAAGACAGATAACAATAATGTAGGGATATATGATTTACTTATCTTGTTACAGGTATAACTTACAGATAAACATATCATATATCCCTACAATCTTTCAGAGATAACCTTTCAGAGAATCTCCCCTACTCAATCTCTCTACAAAGTAATTAATCTTCGTAATTCAACTTTGCATCATTTTCGCCATGCAAAGCCGCATTTAAATCCTTCCAATTTTGGAAACCAGCAAAGAGAGCTAACCTGTCTAAAGTCTTTTTAGAAGGTTTTTCCTTCCCCTTGAAATAGCCAATAATTTTCTTCAATGAAGCCGATTCCAAGTGAATGTGATAAAGTGCTAACCTACTGGACAATCTTTCCAAGTCAGAAGCAAGCTCTCTGCGAATATTTGCCTTTTGACCAAGCTCCTCGATAATGGTTCTAAGCTTCTTTTTCATTTCTCATTCTTCACTATATAAACTAACGTGGTACAAAAGTAATAAAAGAATAAGTAATTAAGTAATATTCAACGACTTTTCTTAAAGTTAAATATGTTAATTAAACTTGTAAACAAGGAGTGTAAATATAAATTACGTACTACGCTATATAAAATCGCTTTGAAATAGAAAAGAAAGTATCAGTTTTGAATAGGAAAAACCACCATAAAAGAAACATTATTTAGCGTATTGTGGCGTCTTCTTTACCACATTCTATCCTCTTCTAAACCACTTATCACACAACATTTAGTGCTTCGCACATCATGTGCGAAGCGTTAGCACCCTATGTGCGGAGCATCAACACCACACGTGCGGACCATCCGCACAACGACAGAAAAGCAATGAAACGATGCATATTTGAATACAAAACAAAAAATAACAAGCGTCCTTTTATAAGGATAGAAATAGAATACTATCCATTACAAAAGGACGCTTATATTTCGTCATTTGAACCTAATAGCAGTATTGAAAGCGTATGCTATTAGGCAAATCAAACCAACTTACTTCACAGCAATGCACTCAATCTCAACAAGCGCACCCTTTGGCAAAGCCTTTACAGCGAATGCAGAACGTGCTGGATAAGGTTCCTTGAAGAACTCGGCATAAACTTCATTCATCGCAGCGAAGTTCTCCATATCAGAAAGGAATACTGTTGTCTTAACAACATGAGACAGGTCTACACCTGCAGATGCCAACACGTTGCATACGTTAGTGAGCGACTGGCGAGTCTGTTCCTTCACACCACCTTCAACAAAAGCATTGGTAGCTGGGTCAATAGGAAGTGAACCAGATGCGAAAATAAAACCATTGGCTTCAATAGCCTGACTGTAAGGACCTACTGCAGCAGGTGCCTTGTCTGTGTGTAATGCTTGCATATCTTTAAGTAATTTAAAGGGATTAGAGGAGTCAGAGGGTATTCAGCCTGCGCAGGATAGTCCTCACGCTCCAAAGATTGTTTTCTTTTCGAGTGTAAAAGTACTGATTTTCTTCAAAAGAAACAAACCAACACGCCTAATTTACTTAAAAACGGCAAGCGTAACAGCGTATTCCATTATTTTTCCTTATCTTTGCACTACCAATTTACATATACCACATAAGTTATATGAAAGAATTAGCTCTTAAGTACGGATGCAATCCGAACCAAAAGCCTTCACGTATCTATATGGAGGAAGGCGAACTCCCAATCACAGTTCTCAGTGGTCGTCCTGGCTACATTAACTTTCTTGATGCGCTCAACAGTTGGCAACTCGTTAAAGAGTTGAAGGCCGCTACGGGTCTGCCTGCAGCTGCATCGTTCAAGCATGTCAGCCCAGCTGGTGCTGCAGTGGGTCTCCCTTTGAGTGATACTCTCAAGAAGATTTACTTCGTCGATGATGTTGACTTCGAGCTTACACCGCTTGCCAGCGCCTATGCACGTGCTCGTGGAGCCGACCGTATGTGTTCTTATGGCGACTTCTGTGCACTCAGTGACACCTGCGATAAGGAGACAGCGTTGCTGATTAAGCGTGAAGTTAGTGATGGGGTTATCGCACCAGACTATACTCCAGAGGCTTTGGAGATTCTGAAGGATAAGCGTAAGGGTGCATACAATGTCATTAAGATTGACCCTAACTATGTGCCTGCTCCTATCGAGAAGAAGCAAGTTTTCGGCATTACCTTTGAACAGGGTCGCAACGAGGTGAAGCTTGATGACCCAGCACTCTTCGAGAATATCCCTACAAAGAACAAGACATTCACTGAGGACGCTAAGCGTGATCTCATCATTTCGTTGATTACATTGAAGTACACACAGAGCAATTCTGTTTGCTATGTGAAGGACGGACAGGCCATTGGTATTGGTGCTGGGCAGCAGAGTCGTATCCACTGCACCCGCTTAGCGGGTAGTAAGGCTGACGAATGGTGGTTGCGCCAGTGTCCAAAGGTTATGAACCTCCCATTTAAGAAGGATATTCGCCGTGCTGATCGAGATAACACAATCAATATCTACATCTCTGATGAGTATGAAGATGTACTGCAAGATGGTGTATGGCAGCAGTTCTTCACAGAATGTCCAGAGCCTCTGACACGTGAAGAACGTAAGGAGTGGATTGCTAAGAACACAGGTGTAGCACTCGGTTCTGACGCATTCTTCCCATTTGGCGACAACATTGAGCGTGCGCATAAGAGTGGTGTAGAATATATAGTACAGGCTGGTGGAAGTATTCGTGACGACCATGTTATTGACACTTGCGACAAATACAACATCGCAATGGCATTTACAGGCGTTCGTTTATTCCATCATTAAAGAGATTAAATATGAACGATATAGATGAAATCATCGAGACCGGAATGGTCTTTCGAAGTGCCTCGAAGCCCAAAGTCGACGACGGCAAGGTGAAAACCAAAGCCAAGAAAAAGAAGTATATTACTGGTGCACACGGCTCTGGCAGTGCAAAGCAGAAGGCTAAATACCGTCAGCAACGTGCTAACCGACACAAGTAAAGAAAACAATGAACTTCCTCATTTCTTCGTCCTTGTCAAAGGGAACTGAAGAAACGAGGGCGTTTGTTATTGATGATACGGCTATTACTCATAGCCATCACCAAAGTCTTCACCAGGATACTTCCTTAATAAGCTGGCAAAACGAGGATTATAATGAGATAACATAGCCGAATGAAAGCTTGTTGCCATCGTGATATCAGAGTCATACTCACGACCTTTCTTTTTTGAAGACAAGGCAAGTGTTGCGTCAATGAAGTTGTATGCCCACTGATTATCATAAGCCATAACAGCCTCGAATAAGTATTTGCTACGAGGCGGCATACTACTATCATGTTTCTTTATTTCATAGTCTCGGATGCGCATCAGCAAAGGGACGAAATCTTGACAAGGCCAAACCGTAACTGCTAACAAGGCATTATTGGTTTCATCATCTTCCCAATCAATACCTTCATTCTCATTATCATAATGCGATAAAGCATCCAATAAGATAGATTTATCCTCTTCTCTACGATAGGAAGCTAAAGCTTTCAGTGCCTGATAGGTTTGTTCTTTAAGGACAATCTCCTTTATCCTTGAGTAATAGCTTTTCTTTGGTGGAAGTCTCAATAAAAGTTTCTTTGTATATTGATATTTGGACAATCCAGGTGTATAGAGTGCTAAAGAGTCATTACGCAATGAATCTTCCTTACTAATGACCGTCTTATCTCTGCATGACTGAACATTACGTAAGAATACACTACCAGCATACTCCTCTTCTATTACATCATCTGAACGCACATAAATCTTCGTCGTATCTGTATAATTCGATAGCAATATTTCCTCTAAATGTGCATACTTTCGACGTATCAAAGCATCTGTAGCTGCAAGTCGAACAACCGCAGAATAACTCCTATTAGTGAGTTCGCAAAGTTCTTTCGTAGTACATAATGAATCTAATAAAGACTGCACCACAGGAAAGGCTCTTGCTCCTTTGCATGTTTTAATATAAGTCGTATCAATACAATCCAACAGACTATCCACATTCAGATAATACTGTCTACCATTAGTATTTTGCATTTCATGGTATGTTCCAGTTCTATTCAACAGAAAGAGAACCTTCGCTATCTGCTCCTGTCGCTTGTCTGTACAAGCCACCAACAGCATACATATTGAAAGGAAAAACAGGATTTTCTTCATACTACACAATAAATATCTTTGCACGGAATAAACACCTTCGAAGACAGCAAAGATACTAAATTATTGATAAAAACATGCTTTTCAATCTCTTTTCTTCATCCTATTACCTTTCAAATAGAAGGTATAAAATCATTGTAAAGAAAGACTTGTGCGAATTATATTCATGAAAAAAAAGAATTATTTTCATGAAAGAAAATATTTATTTTCACGACAAGAAATATTTATTTACGTGAAAATAATTCGATAACAACCACAAATTAGGAACTTATTTCAGTGCAATACCAGTGTAAATAGTGCCAAATCCTTCTTTAAGAATACGTGCTGAGAAGAAGTCGGAAGCATTATCATAGGTGCAGATACCTGACTGAAGAATATTAGCTGCAGGCACACCAAGTTCTTCTAATTGGAGTTGATTGCAGAGCGGAAGGTCGATATGCCATTTCTCATACATACGTGCAATGCGTTCCATAGGAAAACCTGCAGTCGAAAAAGCATCATAAACCTCCTGACCTACCTCAAAGTTCTTCAGCGAAATACAAGGACCAACAACCGCCTTGAGTTCCTTTGGGTCGGTACCATATAGTTCTGTCATCTTGCGAAGTGTGTGCTGTGCGATACGCTGCACCGTACCACGCCAACCGGCATGGGCTGTACCAATGGCATGATGAACAGGGTCATAAAAAAGAATAGGAACACAATCAGCCGTATGAACACCGATGCAGACGTTACGACAATCGGTAACGACAGCATCTTTTCCTTCTTCCATCTCATACTGCTCAGCGGCTGAAAGATTTAAAAAAGCATCCGTCACAGTCAGACAATGTGTCTCGTGTATCTGATGTAGACGAATAACCTTATCCGCCTGAACACCAATCTCAGCTGCTACAGCCTGCAGATTGTCGGCTACAGCAGACGGTTCATCACCCCGATGTGGATTGATGTTGAGTGTAGCAAGCTTTCCCTTGCTAACTCCGCCATGACGGGTAGTGCTAAAGCTGACTACCTCGTCGGCAAGATTAAAGTAATGTAGAACAGGCTTAATCATTCGTATATTCAAAATCTTCAAGGTCTTCTACCTCATCCAATTCGTCTATACCCACCTCTTCAACATCATCAATATCAGCGTCCTCAGCCGCTAACTCGGCAGCAAAACGCGACATATCCTTGTCACGATGAACAAGTGTATCTTCTGAAAGAATACTTTGCAGCTTATTACTTTCTGCATTAAGTTCTTTCCAAAGAATATCCTTTAAGTCATCAATTCCTTGTCCTGTAACAGCTGATATGAAGACAACAGGAAGGTCTGTTGGCAACGTTTCACGCAGCATCTCAATGAGTTCATCATCAAGAAGGTCGCTCTTCGTTACCGCTAAGACACGATGTTTGTCGAGCATCTCTGGATTAAACTGCTGCAACTCATTTAGTAACACCTCGTATTCGCGCTTGATATCGTCGGTATCTCCTGGTACCATAAAAAGCAGAAGAGAGTTTCGTTCGATATGACGCAGGAAACGTAAGCCGAGTCCCTTACCTTCACTGGCACCCTCAATGATACCAGGAATATCCGCCATCACGAAACTTTGATTGTCACGATAGCTAACAATACCTAACGATGGTTCCATAGTTGTGAAAGGATAGTTGGCTATCTTTGGCTTTGCACTTGAGAGAGAGGACAGCAAAGTAGACTTACCTGCATTTGGGAAGCCCACCAAACCGACATCAGCTAACAGCTTCAACTCAAGAATAACAGTCATCTCCTGCATTGGCTCACCTGGTTGTGCATAGCGTGGAGCCTGATTCGTAGCTGTACGGAACTGGAAGTTACCCAATCCACCACGTCCACCTTTCAGCAGTAACACCGTCTGTCCGTCGTGCATGACATCGCAAACATACTTGCCAGTTTCGGCATCATAGGCAACAGTACCACAAGGAACATCAATATAAATATCCTTACCATCTGTACCATGACACTTATCACGACCGCCATTACCTCCATGCTCAGCATAGATATGACGCTGAAACTTCAAGTGCAACAGCGTCCAATAATTGTGGTTACCACGTAAGTAAACACTTCCACCCTTACCACCATCGCCACCATCTGGTCCGCCATTAGGGTTATACTTCACATGACGAAGGTGCATGGAACCTCTACCACCCTTACCAGAGCGGCAATATATCTTTACATAGTCTACGAAGTTACTTTCCATCTTTGAATTTTGAATTTTGAACTTTGACCTTTATGATTTGTATTTAGTAAGAAGTATTATTGATTAAGGGAAGAACGAGTTGATTTAACTATCTTCGTCAAGACCGCTTCAATCTTTCTACAATCATCTGACAAGGATTTATACTCTGACTCATTGATAAATTCTGCTTCCCTTAATAAATCAATCCAATAGTTTGACTCTGTTGCTTCTTTCAAAGCGATATTCATCTTACTACAAAAGTCAGCTCGACTTTGAGCGTTTTTACCTTCATGTACATTAGCCCCAATACTCGTTCCAGAACGAAGAAGCTGCTTTGATAGGACATACTCCTTATGCTCATCTGTCAGGTATCTATATAGCCGTACAACCCTTAGTGCAAAACTTTTTGATAAGATATAGATATCATTCTCTACGATTTTTCTCTCCAACATACGGTACAAATCATAAAGTTCAAAGTTCAAACCTCAAAGGTCAAAGGTCTACAGAGCGTCAATAACAGCCTCAATACGTGCGAAAATATCTTCTACAGTACCAAGACCCTCTACGTGGTGGTGAATATTCTCACTCTTATACCAATCAATTAATGGTGAAGTCTGGTTGTTGTAAACATTGAGACGCTTCTTAATTGTCTCCTCATTGTCATCAGAACGGCCGCTCTGCTGTCCACGAAGAAGCAAACGCTTCATCAACTCATCCTCTGGAACAAAGAGTTCAACCATAGCTGCTACATTGTGACCACGCTCGGCCAACATCTTCTTCAAAGCCTCTGCTTGTGGGATTGTACGTGGGAAACCATCAAAGATAACGCCCTTATGCTCCTTGCCAAAGCTATCGTATACGCTTGCAAGAATATCAATCATCAACTCATCTGGAATGAGCTGACCATTGTCAATGTATCCTTTTGCAGTCTTACCAAGCTCTGTACCATTCTTAATCTCGTTACGAAGTACGTCACCTGTAGAGATATGACCGAAGCCATACTTCTCAATCATCTTGTCGCTCTGAGTACCTTTACCAGCACCTGGCGCACCAAAAATTACAATATTCTTCATTATTCTTGTACTAAAGTATAAATATCTCTTAAGTTACGACCCTGCTGGTCATAGTCAAGTCCATAGCCAACAATAAAGTCATTTGGAATCTCAATTGCCGCATATTCGATGTTCAAAGGAACAGTAAGCTTACCTGGTTTCAAAAGTAAAGTTGTAATATGCAAGCCTGCTGGTTCACGTGTACCGAGCGTTTCGAGCATACGCTTCATAGTTGCACCTGTATCAACAATATCCTCTACAATGATAACTTCTCTACCACGGATATCTTCGTTCAAACCGATAATCTCCTTAATCGTACCCGTTGAGGTAACACCTTGGTAAGAAGCCAACTTAACAAAGGAAATCTCACATGGAATAGTGATATGCTTCATCAAATCAGAAGCATACATGAACGAACCATTCAACACTGCAAGAAAGAGCGGAGTCTTACCTTCAAAATCCTTATTTATACGATCTGCTACCTGCTTTACTCTTTCCAAAATCTCGGCTTCAGGAATAGAAGTCTCAAACGTTTTGTCCTTAATTGTTACTCGACTCATTCTTCATTATTTATAATTTAGCGCAAAATTACGAAAATAATACCAAACTATCCGCATTTATTTTGTAAATTTGCCATCGTTATGAAGATATTTACAAGTGCCCAGATTCACGAACTGGACAGATACACTATAGAACACGAACCAATCAAGTCGATTGATTTGATGGAGCGTGCAGCAAAAGCCATTACTCGTGCTATCACTGAGGAGTGGTCGACACATACGCCAATTGTTGTCTTTGCAGGACCCGGCAACAATGGTGGTGATGCCCTTGCTGTGGCACGTTTGCTGATAAATGAGGGATATAAGGTGAGTACTTACCTCTTCAATATCACCAACCATCTATCGGAAGATTGTGTAACAAACCGCCAACGTTTGCTCGACAGCAAGCATGCAAAGGATTTTACAGAAATCACAGCGAAGTTTGACCCACCTGAATTAACCGCAGACACATTGGTGATTGATGGTTTGTTTGGCTCTGGACTCAACAAGCCATTGGCTGGTGGTTTTGCCTCTTTGGTGAAATATATCAATCAAAGTCCTGCAAAGATTGTGAGTATTGATGTTCCATCTGGTTTGATGGCGGAGGACAATACATATAACGTACGTGCGAATATCATTCACGCTACCCTCACATTAACCCTCCACGAACGCAAATTATCCTTCCTTTTCGCTGACGCACAGCAGTTTATTGGTAGGTTAAAGGTGCTTGATATCCGTCTAAATCAGGAGTTTATTCAGAAGACAGAGGCACAATATTACCTATTAGAAGAGAACGATATTCGTTCGCGTTTACTCCATCGTGATGACTTCTCACACAAAGGTGATATGGGTAATGCACTTATCATTGCAGGTAGCTACGGTATGTCGGGAGCAGCTATCCTTGCAACTCGTGCCTGTCTACGCAGCGGTGTGGGTAAGGTTACGGTGCATACTCCTAAAAAGAACTACGATATCATGCAGATATCCGTTCCTGAAGCTATCTTACAAATGGACCATGAGGAGACAGCCTTTACCGAAGCGGTTGACACAGATGATTTCGACGCACTTGCAATAGGTCCAGGATTAGGCAGACAGGAGCCTACCGCCATTGCGATGATAGCACAGATAAGACGCGCACAATGTCCTATCGTTGCTGATGCTGATGCTCTTAACATTCTTGCAAGCCATCGTGCATGGATGCAACAACTGCCTAAGGGAATCATTATGACGCCTCATGCAAAGGAACTCGACCGTCTTACAGGCTCTCCTGCTAATGCAGACTATGAGCGTCTTCATCGTACACGCGAGTTGGCAAAGTCTTTACAGGCTTATATCATCCTTAAGGGACATAACAGTGCACTCTGCCTACCTAATGGCAACGTTATCTTTAACTCAACAGGTAACAGTGGTATGGCAACAGCTGGTAGTGGTGATGTACTCACTGGAATCATCACAGCTCTTCTTGCTCGTGGCTACAACCAACAGAACGCTTGTATGGTAGGAATGTACCTCCATGGTCTTGCTGGCGATTTAGCTGTAAAAGAGTTAGGTAAGGAAAGCCTTGTTGCAGGAGACATTATCAACTATCTCCCTAAAGCCTTCAAGCTTTTGGACGATTGATAGGGGCATCCCATTCCGGCTATTGTTGATAGGTAATAAAGCCATCCAAGTATAAGCAACAGCCCTGCATGGCTCTTTCCATGCGGGGCTTCTTGTTTCCCCTGTCATAGCCTACGAGGCACTGCCTCGTAGAAAGCAACACAAAAGAAAAGCGGCAACTTCACAAAGGAAGCTGCCGCTAATGTTTTATTTAGTCAAGCCGACCTCAACAAATGATTAGTCGAAGTTAGCAAGCTTGTTCTCAGAACCAAGAACGTCTGTAATCTTGTGCTTGTAAAGATCTTCCATGTACTCACGAGCCTTACCACAGTACTGACGTGGATCGAAGTACTCTGGGTGCTCATCAAATGTCTGGCGAACACCTGCGGTGAATGCAAGACGAGAGTCAGAGTCGATGTTAATCTTACAAACAGCACTCTTAGCTGCCTGACGGAGCTGCTCCTCTGGGATACCAACAGCGTTTGGCATCTTACCACCATGCTCGTTGATGATATCAACATACTCCTGAGGAACTGAAGAAGAACCGTGGAGAACGATTGGGAAACCTGGAAGCTGCTTCTCGATAGCTGCAAGAACATCGAATGCCAATGGAGGAGGAACAAGACGACCAGTCTTTGGGTCACGTGTACACTGCTCTGGAGTGAACTTGTAAGCACCGTGAGAAGTACCGATAGAGATAGCCAAAGAGTCGCAACCTGTACGAGTAGCGAAATCAACAACCTCCTCTGGCTTTGTATAGTGAGAAACCTCAGCTACAACGTCATCCTCAACACCAGCAAGTACACCGAGCTCAGCCTCAACTGTTACGTCGAACTGGTGAGCATACTCAACAACCTTCTTTGTCAAAGCGATATTCTCCTCATATGGAAGAGAAGAACCGTCGATCATTACAGAAGAGAAACCGAAGTCTACACAGCTCTTGCAAGTCTCGAAACTATCACCATGATCAAGGTGAAGTGCAATCTCTGGATGGTGGCAACCCAACTCCTTAGCATACTCTACTGCACCCTCTGCGAGGTAACGGAGAAGAGTCTGGTTAGCATACTTACGAGCACCCTTAGAAACCTGAAGGATAACTGGTGACCTCAAATCAGAAGAAGCCTTGATGATAGCCTGAAGCTGCTCGAGGTTATTAAAGTTGAATGCTGGAATAGCATAACCGCCTTTGATTGCTCTCTTGAACATATCACGTGTGTTCACGAGACCTAATTTCTTGTAATCTACTACCATAATTTCTTTTATCTTTTAAAATTAATAAGTCTATACCTATTTACACATGCAAAAGTACGGTTTTATTTTCTGATAGCCAAAACATCGTACATATTTAATAAACCTAAAGTGTTAAAATCCGTAATAAAAGACAATAGTTTTTGGAATAAAAGATAATTAGGCTTATTAGACATGACTGCCTAATAAGCCTAACCAAACATTTATCTGATAAGTTAATTACTTCTCAGATGGCTCAATAACACGCCAGATCACTGATGCGAGTGCACCACCAGCAAATGGGCCTACGATAAAGATCCAAAGATTGCTCAATGCTGTTGCAGGACCGCCTGCAAGCTGTGCGAAGATAGCAGGACCAAATGAACGTGCTGGGTTTACAGATGTACCTGTATAACGGATACATACAAGGTGAACAAGGATAAGTGACAAGCCGATTGCTAAACCTCCGAACTTACCAGTTGCGCCGTTAGTCTTTGAAGTTGCACCCAATACAACGAGTACAAACACACAAGTAAAGATAATCTCTGCGAGCAAACCACTTGCTACACTAATACCATCTTGCAAACCATTTGCACCTAAACCAGCACCTGCAGCAGCAAAACCGCTACCTGCATTGGTTACAAGAAGGAATAACAAAGCTGCGCCAATCAAGCCACCAATAAACTGGAACAACATGTACATTGCACAATCCTTTGCACTCATACGACCACTCAAGAATACACCGAGTGTAATTGCTGGGTTGATATGGCAACCAGAGATACCACCAATAGCGTAAGCCATTGCTACGACAGAAAGACCAAATGCCATTGCTGTACCAACTACTGCAGCCTGATTGTTTACTGGGTCACAACCTAAAGATACTGCTGCACCACACCCCATGAGGACTAATACCATTGTGCCGATCATTTCGGCTAAATACTTCTTCATAACTCTATACAATTAATTAATATTATTCTTTTAGCTTAAAACGCCTTTGAAACGGTTAACTCTCCATACAAACGTAAACGTTCACGATTTATTGTATCTACCTTGCACTTTTTTAAACTTATTGTTTTATATCAATCAAAACGCAGTCTTTAATCCATAAAAAGCCTTACCTTTGCAAATAGATTAATATTACTTGATAATGATGAGTCGTCACCCACAAGGGAGATTACAATGGGAAAATTATAAAAACGATATGAAGTATAAGATGATTGTGCTCGATTTGGACGGCACACTGACCAATAATAAAAAGGAGATTACCCCACGTACAAAACAAGCTCTCATGCAAGCACAGGCTGCTGGGGTACATGTCGTTTTGGCATCTGGGCGTCCTACCTACGGAATAGTCCCTTTAGCAGAAGAATTGAAACTGAAAGAAAATGGCGGTTTCATCCTCGCTTTCAATGGTGGAAAGATTATTGATTGCACCAACAACGAAGTTCTTTTTGAACAGAAGTTGGACGAACAGCTTGTACCTATCCTCTTTCAAGAAGCCAAAAAAGCTGGAATGGAAATCCTAACCTATCAAGGTGAGGGGATTGCTGCTACTAATAAAGATGACGAATACGTACAACACGAGGCTTTTATCAACAAGATGCCTGTTACGCAATATGACGATTTCCTCAATCAGTTGGTCTATCCTATCAACAAATGCTTGATTGTTGGCGACCCTACCCCTCTCCACGAGTTGGAGATAAGATTAGCCAAAGAGTTGGAAGGGAAGATGGATGTCTATCGTTCTGCCGATTTCTTCCTTGAATGTGTACCACTCGGTATCGACAAGGCACGCTCTCTCGACCGTCTCATCTCATCACTCGGTATCAGCCGCGAAGAGGTTATTGCCTGTGGCGATGGTTATAACGATCTTAGCATGATTCGTTTTGCCGGACTTGGTGTTGCTATGGCAAACGCTGCAAAAGACATTCAGCGTGAGGCGGACTTCGTTACCTTATCGAATGAAGAAGATGGTGTTGCACACGTCATTGAACACTTTATTCTCTCACGAGAGAACATGAATTAAGAGGATATCTTCTACAAACAACTTATCTGCTTATTAGTCAGTATTGTAAACTATTTTCACACAACTCAAAACCAACACATGCTCCTTTTTGGCTTCTAAAAGACGCCTAATTGGCTTGCAAAAGATGCCCTTTTGGAGTCTAAGTAACGCCCTTTTGAAGTCCAATTAAGTACCTTTAACTTTACTGTTTTGTAACTAATTGAATACATGATACTTATAAAGGAAACAAAAATAGCCGTTTTTACCCTAAAAATAAGGTAAAAACGGCTATTGGATTGTAAATAAATTTCTAAACAAACATGCGTTTAAACTACGATCTGAAAGGGTTATCACTCAAATACGATTGGGGTTTAAAATCCCTTTCAACAAGAATGTAGCATTCTGATTACGTGCTACTCCCTTTGTAATCTTATACGAATAAGTGATATCCTCGCCTAACTCTATCTCAAAACAATAGTTATGAAAACGCCCAGCATATTCCTCTTCCATCTTTGAGAGTTCAAGGTCGTGAGTGGCGATAACACCTGTCACATTGCGCTCGGCGATATATTGTAAGAAAAGACGAGAGCCATTCAACTTATCGAGTGAGTTTGTTCCCTTCAAAATTTCGTCCAAAATAATCAGACTTGGTACGTCATCACGCAGCGAGCCTAACAACTTTTTCAAACGAAGTAGCTCTGCATTGAAATAAGAGATACCATGGGTAAGGTCGTCCGTCGTGCGCATACTCGTAAATAAATGGAACACAGAAACCCTCAAGTGTTCAGCAAAAACAGGCAAACCATTCATCGCTAAGAGGTAATTTATACCCAACGAGCGTAGGAAGGTACTCTTACCTGCCATATTCGCACCCGTCACAATATAATACTCATGGTTGTGGATTGTGAAGTCGTTTGCAACAGCTTTCTCACCGAGGAACGGATGATAAAGATTTTTCGCCTCGTAAACTACCTTATTCTCCTCGCTGATTTCTGCCTGTACTGCCCTATCTTCATTCAGTCGATAATTACCCATTGACACCAAAGCATCAAAGAGATTTAGACTATCTATCCACTCATTCGTGCGCTGCTCATAAGTATGTTGCCAACGAAGAAAGAGCCTTACGATAGTAATGTCAATCAAAGCAAAGCTATTGAAGACAAAGACACCCACCTCGTTACTTCTGTTATCAATCTTTTGTAAGATAAGTTCTAATTGTTCGAAAGACTCCTCCGCACCCGCAAGTTTCTGTTTCAAAGCTTGTAGTTCGGAAGACTTAAACTCAGTCTTATTAACTAATTTCAATACACGTAAGTAGCCATCTACCTGCGTATGTACCTTTGCTATCAGCTCAGAAATGACACGCATGTGCTTATGCCCACAAAGAAAAGAGAACATAAAGTTAAATATTCCCCACCATACAGGTAATAAGAAAGGAACCAATCCCACAATGGAAAGCACAATACTCACATAGAAACCGAGTAAATCAGCATAACAGAAATAACGTAAAAAAGAGCTATGAAAAAACTTTGGAAAGCTCTGGCAATGAACATCCGTCAATGCTTTCTGCACTTCTTCCGTATTGATTCGTTCCTTTACACCTAAAGATTTGAATTCTGACAAGAATGGTTCTGACTTCCCCAATTCGTCAACAGAAGCCATTCGTTGACGTATTTGCCCAACAAGTTCCTCTCTCTTTGCACTTCCCCACTCCGTAGATAGACAAGCTGCCAACTGGTCACTACCACCGGTTGAGATGGTGCGATTCATTCTTTGAAACAACGAACCTGTGCCGAAAACATCCATATCAAAGGTATAAGGATGTTGCGGATTAACATATTGTTCGCCAGCTTCAAAGCCAGAGAAGTTGCCATTTAGATAGTCTATCTCATTCTGATAAACTCGCTGCAGAGCCTCTGCCGTCTTTATCTTTCGGTCGTTCATCACGTCACGACGACGAATATAAAGATAAAACAACAATGCAGCTAAGGCACAGAAAAGTGTCCAAGCTGCATTATCCAATAAGGTGTAGAGAACTACAAAACCAATGGCAACTAAAAAAGAACCGATTTCTGTCAGGATAAAAAACCGACTACGGCTACGGAGAGAGACGAGCATATTGCCCGTTTCTTCTGCCTTATGCTGATACAAATCAGTCAAATCTTTATTCATACGTAAACAAATATAATATTCAAGGGGTTCTAATCCGTCACCACCTCTTTGCTCACACGACCATCGCTGTACTTCACTATGTTGATTCCCTTTTGTGGAGTCGTGATGCGTCGACCGTCAAGTGTGTAGCGTTCCGCCTCAACAGCTGTGCGAGTTCCTTCTGAAACAGAAGAGATTGCAGTGGCGCCAAACTCTGAAATACTGCACTTAGCAGCGTTCTCTATTTTACCAGTATTCGTATTAATCAGCAAGACACAGACGCGTAGATTTTCCTTCTTCTGTATGACGCTCTTACTATTAATATTCTTAAAAACATACGTGTGACTCTGTGTTTCATCTGCCTTAATTGGTGCTTTAAGGTGACCTGTTCGAGCAGACGACACCCCATCTGCTGCAATAGCAACAAAGTTGTTTTCAAGATTATAAATAGTTCCAGGGGCATTGACAAAATAATCGAGTTCTTCTGATATGCCACGAAACTCTGTGCGCCCAGTATAATAGTTAGCTTGTTTCCAGTAATGGCTTGACATTCCATCCTCTGTCAGAATGTAAGCGAAGCCATAAGGAGCTTCTTCTCGGTCCAGTCGGAAGGTTACATTAGGAGTCACAGTGATATTATTCTTCTCTTTGTCCCACATTGCTGACACTTCTATATCCATATAAGCACCTTTTGAGCGTTCTGTTTCAAACTCAGTCTGTGCCATATAAGAACCAAGCGTTAGGTCTCTATTCATGGTCAATGAAGGGCGACTCTTGTATTCTGCAGCCTTCCAAGCATAGTCCTCACAGTTTAATGGCTCATAACCTCGTCCCGTATGGATAGCTATACCTATGAAATCATCACCATACTTATGTGCCAGATTCTCCATTAATGCTATACCACGTGGACAGTATTGGCACCACATTCCAGTGTACTCTTCAACGACAACTTTCCTATGAGCCACCTTAGTAACAGTTACTCTCGGAAGCGTTGCATAGTTAATAGTGGCATTATTCCGTTCTCCATTTACTTTCGTAATCGTAAATATCAGATCATCTTCACCTAATTCTGTATATGGTGGAACATCAACTTCAATCTTAGCGTCATCATAACGACCCAATGCTTGGGGCAGAACATAGTGCTTTGATTCTATTTCTTGCCCATTAAAAGAAAGTGTATAGTCGAAGTTTCGGACAATAGTTCTACCGTAATTGGAAACTGTCATCTTGCCCTTTACAGTCTTTGCCGAAATAGGAACATATACCTTCTGCCCTGCTGCAGCAATAAGACTATAGTCTTGTGCCTTAACGTTTACCGCATAACAGATGACTGCGATGAACGTAAGAAACTGTATATAAAACTTACTTAACATATCAGGTTGTGGTAAAAAAGGTATATGTTTAGCGAACAACATACTTCTTTGTAGAGGCAACGTCCTTCTGCTTCACAATGTAAATACCCTTAGGAAGACTTGACAAAGACGTAAGTTGCTTATGTAACAACACTCCCTGAATATTATAAACATCGAATGTAAGACCCTTCTGTGACGCTACCTCTGATATTGCTGTTGGCTCAGTATCGAACTTAACAGTAATAGACGGCCCCTCTATCTGCTGTTCAGATTTAGACTCTTTAGTAGTAAGCTTCAGTGTAATTGAGCCCTTCGCGCTATGTTCGTAAGTGTGTTCTATTGCAATAGACTCCCTCTCTGAGCCTGCAAATAACATCTGATGTCCTATCTCTGTACTATTACCTTCTTCTACAGGAGTACATCCGGCGAGTGCACAAACCGTCACATTGCCTTCATCAACGCTGTTAATTCTACAGAAAAGGGTCACTGTCAGGTTCTTATCCGACGTATTCTTAATATACACCTCACCTGCTATTTCCTTCCATCCAGGTGGGAACATAGCATCTTTTACAGCGTTTAAGACCACCGTTGTATCATTCGGAATAATCTTACCCTGCGCATCCACGAAGGCAACATCATTAGAACTTGTCTGTGCTTGTGCACTAACAAAAAGACTGGTCAGCAGACCAATAAAAACGAGTAAACGTAATTTCATATTCTTAATTTTAATATTTATGTTCTTAATTGATGATGATTCATTGATTAGAGCGAAACCTTTTGGCGCACAGCTTGCAACACTCCGCTTTCGTTATAGAAGAAACCTACGATCCATGCCTTGTTTGGTTGGATTCCTTCAGGAAGTGTGTATGTTGTCTTCTCCTTATGAACACTCTTTGTAGAGAGCGTTAACTCTGTGCCCCATTCCCCATTAATAGCAGCACGGAACACGTGATTATGCACATATTCTTTCTCCACTTTATTGTTTGGAAACATCTGTGGAGCAACAACACTATCCTCAACTAACCATAGCTGTAGCTTCCCTTTCACATCTTCTGCTAAGGTCTTCAAGTCGCTTTCTATCTCCACCAGACGTGTAGGAGCGTCATACTGACATTTAAGGTCTATACCTATAGTTGTTGTCTGAGCGAACTCATCATAGATTCGTCCTGCCCAAGCATCTTTAGCGAGTACACCTCCACGACGATTAATAATGGCCTTTGGCACATTTGGAACCGCCCAATACTTGTAATAGGCATCTCCCACATCAGTGCGCAGCCCCACAAACCCACTTCCACTCTTGACTGCGAGTGGACCAGCATGAAAGGCAACGGCAATCAGTTTGTCTGCACCATAAAGCTTTTGTTGCTCTGCTATCGTTTCTGAAGCAGCTGGACAGAAGATGCAACGCTGTCCTGTAAAATCCTCTATCAGTACATTACGCTGAACGGTAGCTGCTGGAACCTCTATCAGTCGTTCGTCAGGACCAACAGAATCACAGCTTGTCAAAAGCGCAACCACAGCCAAAAGGCATATATAAAAACTTTTCATTTCTATCAGAAGTTATAATTATAAGAGAGAGTCAAACCCTTTGTTGCAGGGATATAACGACATACACCACCCGAACAGTTAAAGCCTGCACGGGTACGACCATAGCCTAATTGCAAGCGATGCGCACCACCGCTATAGGTTACATATCCCTGATAATAATGCAAACGAGTATTACCAACATTATAAAGGTCGCTCAATGTGAACATCCAATGTGGTGCAAACGACAGCTCAGCTAATCCAAACAACCAATCTTTATCGCCATCTTTCGATGCAAGATACTGTCCTTCCACACGCAATGTTGTGTTAGGCGCAAGCTTCTGTTTGACATCTGCCACAAAGATATGCGAATTAAGCATTCCTCCATGTCCTTCAAGTAGCGTCTGATTGTAACGTTGATACATATACATCAGATTGAGTTTCGTGTCTTTGGCAATTCGCTTCTCTACCTGAAAGTCTATATCTTGATAATAGGTATCATCTCCCCACGCCCAAAACGGACTACCATAGCCATCTGTTCCGGTTTCTCCTGCACCATTCTTCCGTACAGAATGAACGTGTGAGAAGTTTACCTTAACAGTCGTACCATACTTTCCACCTATCGTTGAACCCTTTGGGAAGGTATAGGCAGCTGCTGCTTGATAAGCCCACTCACCATCAGGACGAGTCGCGTATGGATAGAGAGCAGCCAAAGTATAAGTATGTTCCATTGTGAATGGAGGAAGATGATTAACAAAAGAAGAGATTCCCTCCATTCCTCTACGGCTGCGAAAACCCATATTCGTACTGCGTTTTGCCTGCAGAAGCAGACTCATTCCGCGCTTTGAATAGGAACCCGAAAGCATAGCAACGTAACCATTACGATAGATGTAACCATTATCATGAGAGGGATCTTGCGATTTCATTGCCATCTCTGCCAATACATTAAAAGCACGATGCTGCACTCGTAAGCGAACATCAAAGGCATTGACATTAAGCGGAAGACGCAAACGATGAGTTGGATCAACCATTATCACCTCGTCTCGCTCATGTTTATTAAGATAGGAAGTACCTAAGGTTATATACGTATTATGCTGTTGAAGAGTTTTAAACAACTCGTCAATATTCCATTCAACATCAGCACCAGTCATCCAACTCTTGTTATAACTCCAATATCTACGCTGCCGACCCGTTAGCACCTTCACCGCAACACCAGCCCAAGGACGATAATTCAATCGTGCACCTTGTAGGAAATTATCAATACCCAAACTACGTTCTTCATACGAACGTAGAATAAAACCAGAGCCAAACTGCTCATAGAAGCTACCCAAAGTAAGCTCCGCATTCTTATAACGACCTTTCAAATAAGCGTATGGGACACCCCAACCCTTAAAGTCACTCTCGTATCCAGGAAGCGGATGCTTCAAATACTCCAGTCTTGCACCTGCCTCAACATAACGGCTTGAAAGCTTCAAGTCAAGATAAGTGTTCGTCAAGAAACGACCATCTGTAGCCTCAGCACCTGTCGTACTGTCCTTTTGAGCCAACAGCATATCACTCTGAATACTTCCAGAAAGGCGTAATTTATCGGACTCCTGTGCATGCAGAGATACACCACTCATACCGATGAGCAGTCCTATCATCATCCATCTTTTCATAGAATTACTTGCCTGCTACTTCTTTCACTTTTTTATATAGCTCTACTTCAGCACCATCGGTATAGCCATTGTGCTTGTAAACAATCTTGCCCTGTCCGTCAAGCAATACGGTATAAGGTACAGACTGAATACCCAACGAACGACGTAACTCGCCGTTAGGATCAAGTAAAACATCGTAACGCCAGCCATTTTGGTCGACCATAGGCTTTACCTTATTGACGTTCTGGGCCTGATCGATAGACACAGCAACGAGTCGAACACCCGTTTCTTGCTGCCAATCGTCATAAACCTCATCAATACTTGTGAGTTCACGATTACAAGGCTTACACCAAGTAGCAAAGAAAGCTATGATAAGAGGTTTGCCATTGTTTGAAATAGTATCGGTTTGTACGGTTCTCCCTTCTATGTCTTTGAGAATCACTTTGGATAGACGTTCTTGTGCAGACGCTGCAAAGCTGACCAACAACAAACAAAGGGATAAAAATAATTTATTCATTGTTTTTAATTATATTGCAGCTACAAAAATACGAAAAAAATACGATAAAACAAAGAACAAACTGCCAAAGACTGACAAGACTACATACCTTAATCTATTTTAGATGCCTTTGCTATGCACATTATCTCTACTAAACCCATTTTCTTTGAAAGGAATACTATCTTATCTTCAAATAAGTTTTATCTACTTTTAGACATCTGACTCGATTCCAAAAATAGGTAAATAGAACTTCTTTCTATAATTGACGCCCTTGTATTCAGCCCTCCGCACCATCCGTGTTAGTACTCCGCACCACATGTGCGAAGCCTTAGTACCATCTGTGCGGAGCATCAACACAACAATCAAAAACGGTAAGAAGAACCAATTTATAACGTTATTATAATTCATAAATATCAATGACTTACTCAAACAAGATTACATTTTCTGTACAAGCCACATATAAAATCCTTCCTAACAGAAACTTATCAACTGCTTAAGACCATCTATATAAACAAAAAAGATTACTTGCCGGCAACATTAAAGCTGCTAACAAGTAATCTTAGATGTATACGTAGCACCTTCAATGAATAGGCTACGTTATGTCATTTCTTCTGTAAAAGCCTTTATGCTTACTTACTATTTTGTTTCTTCTTAGACCCTTTCAGCCACATATAACCTATCAGTAAGATGAAAGCAGCCAAGATGCAAAGTAGCTGTACGGCATATTCTTGTGGGTGAACCCAGAACTCCTTAAAGAAATTAATACGTCCGAGAATCTCTACTGGCGTCCAGAAAACAATCACAGTAGCGATTGCCATACGGATATTTGCACCCCATGAAGCAATATAAAGCTGCTTTTTCAACATATAAAGTGCGCCGAAGAAACAACCAATACCGACCAAGAAGGTCACTGGGTGATGGTCGCCAAGGAAGTTCTTATCGTAACAGAACATCAGTAAGAGGTAAGAAGCCCAAAGAATCATGTTCACCTCCATAAAGGTGACAATAGATGTATGGCGTGTCATTGGTTGGAAAGCTATCTCATTCTTACGCTTTCCGAAAAGCCGTTTCTGAATCCATGTGATAAAGTTACAACCATTGCGCGTACTGAAAATATACATTGTCATCATCATCATCCAGAAACCAAAAGAGGCTGGAAGAATCAGATATTCAGGCTTCGTTACAATCACTCCGTTTTCAATCTCTGGTTGTACACCAAAGCGGTGAGCGTAATATTGGAAGAGAAACTCCACCCAGCCGGTCCAGAAAAGCAAACCACCAATAAGTCCCCAAAGTGTCTGACGAGTATCACCTTTGACAAACACACCGATAATGACCATTATCAAACCTACAAATCCCATAGTAAAGCCAGCATAATGCACAGCTTCTGTAGTCATGGTCTTTTCCATCATGATCATAAGAGCATGACCCAAAGGCATCGTGAACAACACAAGGATAAACGAGGCGAGTGTTCGCCATAAATAGATTTTACTTTTTCCCATAAATTAAAAAGGTATTGAGAGCTTTAAAATAGTTTATCAACATCCACTGACATTCCTATCATTAAGTTTGTTCCGTCAGTCAATGGACTATTCAAATAATAATATTCTGGTTTATAATTAAAGATGTTATCGAGAATTACACTTACCTTCACACCCTTACCGATGCGTTGCACCAAGGAGAGTTTGAAGAGTGCATATGCAGGGTAATGTATTGTTTTTATACCCTTAGAGATGTCATAGTAGTCAACAAACTCCTCATTATCAACAGCTGAGAGGAAGCGTCCATCAAGTCCAATGTTCGTTCCATAGTTCTTCAACCACTGATGATCCCAATCGATATGACCTGTCATAGAGTGTTTGCGCGCAGGTATATACTGATTGTTTACAGAGTTGCTATTCTTGTCTTTTGGTAGGCGTTCATTGGTATAAGCATAGCTTAAACGAGCTGTAAGACCATTCGTCCAACGTGCTTGTGCCGTAGCTTCCCCTCCACTAACCGTATAGTTGTCCAAGTTAAGGTAAGGAAGACGTGGGATAATGTCTGATGGATTCTTATAGTAAGGTGCACCAGTTGCAATTTTATTTTCAATCTTGTTACAATAAGCACTTACCGTAAAGTTATAGCGTCCCTTAGTATAATCAACCGAAGCATTAAAGTTCTGGCTTACTTCTGGTTTCAAAGAAGGGTTGCCTTCGACTATCCATATACCCGACATATCAAAGTTATAGTACTTCTCTTTCAATGTAGGAGCACGGAAACCCATACCATAACTGAAACGAACATTCAAGTTATGAATTGGTTGATAACGTGCGCTTACCTTCGGAGTCAGCCGTGAGATGCGTCCATCTGAGAAATAATCGTAACGCAAGGCACCCACAACTTCCCACTTCGGACTAATGTTCCAGTCGTATTGTGCAAAGGCATCGAAAGAGTCTTGCTTACGAATTTGACCCTCCAAGTTGGTATTAAAGAGATAATCATGCATATAGTCTGCACCCACAGAAAGGACGTTTTCCCCCTCAAACGTGTGATTATAAAGCAAGCGAATACTGTTCTGTACATTTGAATAATCACGGATATCCAGTCGAGTGATGCGCTGATAGTCAGACTTATCATACTGGTCAAAAGCATAGGAGAAGTCAACACTATTAACAAGGTCTGGTGTCCATGTTCCACGAAGACCACCTGAAAAGTCACGATAGCGTTCTGGTACCTCTGATGTACGTACCAACTGACGATAGAAATAACCTGCACGCCCTGTCAAACGAAGCTTTTCATTCAACCTAAAAGTGAGCTGTTCCTTAAAGTTCCAAACTGCATCACCATAGATAGTTGAGACAACTCGTGTAATTGGATTGGGTCCATTGTGTACATTAAAGTTGTCAGAACTATTCCTATTGATTGTAAACAGATTGTTCCACTTACCTCTTGCGTATTGCCATGACATACCATAACGTTGCTCGTTGTGGCGGCCAAAGCGCATGTTAAGGTTAAGTGCGCATGGATTTGGCTTTTTCTTGGTGATGATATTGATAACTCCACCGGCAGCATTAGAGCCATAAAGAGCTGAAGCAGCACCTTTCACAATCTCGATATGGTCAACATTATCCATACCAATACGAGTGAAATCGACATCGTCCATCGTCTCACCAGCAAGGCGTTCACCGTCAACAAGAATCAACATACTCTGTCCACCAAAGCCCGAGAAGTTCATGTGTACCTGCTGATTCATGGCGTATGAGAACTCAATACCCGGTATTACCTGCTGCAAAACATCACGCAGATTGGTGGCATCGGTCTTCATGATATCATCAGCTGTGATGAGTTTCGTCAACACAGGGGTATTGGCAAGTAGCTTCGGTGTACGTGTTCCCGTCACTACAACCTGTTCTAACTCTAAGGATTTATAAATAGAATCAGGCAACTCATCCGCCAACATCGTTGTAGGAAGTAGACAGACAAATGCTGACAGTATAATGGTTTTTCCTTTCATAACCAATCAAAAAATCTCATAACCTTATCTCTATTCTTCAAAAGAACCGATTGCAAAAAGGTTTTGTGTTTTGTTTAATATGGATATTTATAATTGATTCTCAACCAACATTTGGTTCCATCGGCACCAATATAGTTCTCCAACTGCAAAGCAGCATACTTACCATTCTTCAGACGAAGAATAAAGACATGATTGTTCATGGTAAAAGCTGGAGGCATTGGGGGTATTTCAATCTTCAACCAAGAAGAAAGGACCTTATTAATTTTTATCCCTTGACACCCTATTAGACTCGAGAGCATCTGCGACTGGTCTTCCCAAACCTCGTTCTCTGTCCATTCATCTTCTTGAAATGTTGCTCCTAAGAAATAGGAACTATTCTTTGGAAGTTCATTTAAAGAGGTGTATTTCGTTTCAAGTACTGCTCCATCGTTCGTCCTTACATTGTTACGATGAAAGGCAATGCTCCACGACTGTGGTTCAGGCTGTGCATCTGTAGCAGTAAAACCACGCTTTTCATTTACCGAAATACCTTTTCCAAAGACATCAAACCAGTAAGTGTACATACCCGTTTTCCCATCACCACTACCCGATGTCAGATTTGTTGGGATAGCATAATGCGTGAAGTTCGTCTGTGCCTTAAGCAGTCCTGCAGTGTCTTTACGCTCGATATACATCTGTAAAGAGTCAAAGTCAACATAATACCAGTCCTTCCAACTGGCGGCATTAACAAGGAGTTGACCTTCCGTTGTCACACTTGCAGTGGCTGGAGCCTCATCATATATATCTTCAAAAATGCCGTTGCAGGCTGTTACCATTAACATAATGGCACAGCCTGCAAGGGTAGAAATAGGGCGAAATACTCTGTGCATGAGCGTATAACGTTTTACTTAGCCTTCTTACCAGTATAAGTTGCTGAGATTGGAAATGGCATAGCACCTATCTTATAATTGTTAGTTATCGTCAATGTACCATCCTCAGCAAGTGTAACGGTCATCTTACTTGTTTCTCCGAACTCGTAATTTTCATCCCTTTCCATCATACCACCAGTCGCTTTAAAGTGTACTTTGATACCGTCTTTACTATAGTCACGACTAAAACTATTGGTTGCCTTATCGTAAGCAAGGTTCTTTACGGTATATGTGCCTAATGTCAAGTTCTGCATCATTGTAACACCTGTGTACTTCTCTTCAGATGCTGTCACATTGATAGTACCATCATTATTAGCAGTAATCGTATAACCAACAGTGGCTGAAACGAAAGGACCCATAGCTGGACCAACCTTCAATGATGTCGTACCAGAATAATTTCCTGCCACCTTTGACGCTGCTGACGCCTCATTATAATGCCAAGTAATATCAGTACCACCCATAAGTGATGGAACACTAATCTTGAGTTCTTTCATCGAACCACTCATTGTTGCATCATATTCCTCCACTGCACCGCCAGCTCTTGGGTTAGCAATCTTTATCTTACCAGTACCGTTAATTGCGTGCTTATTCATTGTTATCACGAAAGAACCAGTACCCCACTGAGCGTCAGAGAATTCAGCAAGGAACTTAGCACCGTCCTGCAACACCTTAATTTTAGTTCCAGTGTCAAAACGAACATTGTCGAGTACTCTATTCTTTACAGTCAAATAGCCTGTAAACTCGTGTATCAACTTTGGTTGTGAAGGGGTTTCACTTGGTAAGAACTCAATCTTTGAAATATCAGATGCATTATAAGTTACAACGCTACCATCTGTCTTGGTTACCTTTAATGACTGTGCCTGTACTGCGAGTGCACTCAAGAAAGATACGATTACTAAAGTAAAAATCTTTTTCATTTACGTATGAATTTAAATGTCTTAGATAATGATTTAACTACAAAAACGCCTGTCTGTCCGTCGAGAGGAATCTCAACAGAACCGCTTTGGCTTACGGTAGCACGACCTACCAACTGTCCGTTGATTGTGTAAACAGCTACTTGACTACCTGCTTTCAGCCCTTCTCCCTTCAAGGAGTTACCAAAAGAAAAGGCAGCATTGTTGCTTTCTACATCTAACGTTCCAATACCTGTTGGTTGATTAGCAAAAGCAAAAGCACGGAAATCTGTCAGAGGATACTCTACTGTTTGGCTTCCAGCAGTCAAAATCATAGCAGTGGAAGTGAAAGTAACAGTAGGTTTCTCAGACAGAGCAAAATAAGTGTCTTTGCCATCTTTGTCACTTACTTTCACATAGTCAGCAGCAGAGGCAGAAAGTGTGCTCATGGAAGCTAACAGTGTAACAGCAAGCGAAAGAAATAAAGTTTTAATTCTCATATTACTGATTCTGTTTATATTGATTTCTAATTGAGTGCAAAATTATAAAAAACACCATTATAACACAATACCCATTAATAGTGATTTTAACCCAAATTAGATAACCTAACAAAGAAAGATAAAATACAAGAGAAATGTAAATAGGTTCTATGTCTATCCATCTTCTACAGACAGCTTATCTCCTTATTAACCAATAACTGTAAACTATTTTTATGCACTTCAAAACCTATACATGCTCTTTAGGCTTCTAAAAGACGCCTAATTGACTTGTAAAAGATGCCCTTTTCAAGTCTAACTAACGCCCTTTTCAAGTCCAATTAGGCACCTTTTACATTGCCACTTTATAACTAACTGATTCCTTGGCGGTTACAAACCTACTTTTAATACGTATTTTTATCCTTGTTTGTAGGTATTCTATTTGAAATTATGTAATTATTTTTCACAACCTTGTTTGCGGGATTTTCGAAGTATTAAAATGAAAAGTTTTTATGTCAGGGGATGATAATAGAATAGACCATTGAGGGTCTTAGGTATATTTTTGTTTAATGAGTACGTTCGGTTCTTTCGTTAATGCTATACGAAAAGCATCTACACTTTTAACAGAAGAGCCCACTATAATCTATCAAACATGAGCAAAATATCAAGCACAAATCGCATCTCATGTATGTATAACAACAATAAAGGCTGAAATCCACAATCGGATATCAGCCCATTAGTATTAGGTATTAAAAGAGTAAACCTTACCTTATTTGTTAGAAAATAAGTGAGAACTTACTATGTTAAGATTTGTCTTTGCTTCATTTCCAAGTATTTATTGATAACATCAATACTGAGATTGTCAGGCGTTGTCAAAACACTATAGATACCATGCTGACGCAGTGTTGATACTATCAAACGCTTTTCATTAGCAAACTTCTCAGCAATAACATGCTGGTAATATTCCTCTGTTGAGTGCTTCGGAGAACGAATATAATCATTCATCTCTGCATCTTCAAAGAAGACAACGAGAACACGATGCCACTGACTAAGCAACTTCAAGTAAGCCAACTGACGATTGAGAGCTGTCATACCAGAGAAGTTTGTGTAAATAACAAACAAACTACGCTTGCTAACTTGTTTATGTACATTGGCACATAAACCACTAAAATCACTTTCACCAAACTTTGTTTCCTGTGCATAAAGTGACTCTAAAAGAAGCTGCATCTGACCTGTTTGCTTCGAAGGAGCAACGAACGTGTCCATTTTATCTGCAAAGGTTATCAAGCCTGCCTTATCATCACGGCGCATAGCAACGTAGGATAACACTAAAGAAGCATTGATACTATAGTCGAGAAGCGTCATTCCTCGGAACGATTGCTGCATAACACGCCCCTTATCAATAACCGAGAATATCTGCTGAGAACGTTCGTCACGATAGACATTCACCATCAACTGATTTCGACGCGCACTTGCCTTCCAGTTTATACTTCGGTATTCGTCACCCTTCACATAGTCTTTTATCTGTTCAAACTCTGTGTTGTTACCTGCTCGACGTATACGCTTTATACCCATCTCAGTGAGGTTATTGCTTATCGCCAGAAGTTCATAGCGATTCAGCATCATATAAGAAGGATAGACCTTAACGTCTTCTGCGTTGCCCAACGTATAACGACGTTCGACAAGTCCTAAGACTGTACGTGTGAAGCAACGAATCTTACCAAAGGAATAAATGCCACGTTTTTTAGGTGTAAGCGTATAACGAATCGTATTCTTTCCCATCGCAGTTAGATGACTCTTATAGCTTATGTCTCTCCGTTGGAACACTTCGGGAGCCTCATCTATTACCGTCAGCCATACAGGGAAGGAATACTTACTTTCCAGACTTATCTTGACAACATTCTTATCACCATTAGAGAAACGTTCTGAGCAGGTTCGCTTCGCTGTTATTCCACGGCGATGATAGAGCATAACAGCATCCACCACAACCATAGCAGCAAAGATAAAGAGAAGTATCTTTGCGCCCATGAAAAGCTGTGGGAACACATAGCCAAAGCCTGCGAGCAGGATAAGGCTTGCTAATATAAAATAAAACCTTTTAGTAAGGAACATTTCTTCTTTATTTATTTGAGTGCTTCTCGCCTAACCTCATTACTTAGGTACTTCGACCTTGTCAATCAACTTCTGTGCAACCTTCAATGGGGTATATCCCTCCATTTCAGCCTCAGCAGTGAGGATAAGACGATGTTGAAGAATACTTGGCGTAACAAACTTGATGTCTTCTGGTGTTACAAAGTCGCGACCACCCAACAAAGCTGAAGCCTTAGCTGCATTGAGCATAGCCACAGAAGCACGTGGGCTGGCACCGAGATAGACAGCCTTTGAGGTACGAGTCTGCTGTACGATGTTTGCAATATAGCCTAAAAGGCTCTCCTCTACGAATACCGTATCAAGCTTCTTGCGCATCTGCAGAAGTTCGTCAATAGTAAGTACTGGCTTAACATCTTCCAACTTGATGAGGTTTCGCTTCTCCTGATGACGCTTAAGGATATTCATTTCCTCATCAACAGAAGGATAACCCATGCTTATCTTAAAGAGGAAACGGTCGAGTTGCGCCTCTGGTAGACGATAAGTACCTTCCTGTTCTACTGGATTCTGTGTCGCAATGATTGTATAAACATCGCTCATACGACGAGTTGTACCATCAATCGTAACCTGACGTTCCTCCATTACCTCGAAAAGAGCAGCCTGTGTCTTGGCTGGAGCACGGTTGATTTCATCAACAAGAACGAGATCTGAGAACACAGGACCTTCATGGAAGTCAAACTCAGAGGTCTTCATATTGAAAACAGTCGTACCAAGTACATCACTTGGCATGAGGTCTGGCGTAAATTGAATACGACAGAAACGTGCATCAATCAGACGTGACAGCAGACGTGCCAACAAGGTTTTTGCAACACCTGGCACACCTTCTATCAGCACATGACCATCTGCAAGAATCGCTGTTAACAACAGAGCAACTGCCTCCTGCTGCCCAACAACAACCTTACTTATCTCTCCTCGCAACTGCATCACCTTTTCACTGAATGCAGTAAGGTCGGTTCTTACTTCTTTGTTCTCTTCCATCTTATTTATTGTTTGCTCTTCAATTACATTATTCTTTTGCTCATCCATAGCGTTTATAGCTTATTGATTATTATATCCATACCGTCTATTGCCTTTCGCAGAGCAGCATCTTTTAGTTCATCATCACCCTGCAAATAACGATCGACACGGTCAAGTATCATTCGCACTTCAGCCTCTGGCATTCCTGTTCGAATGGCTATCTGTGCTATATTCTCCTTCCTTGACTCAACATCTTCGACATCTATCATCGTAATACGACGTAAGGTCTCGCCAAAGTAACTATACTTCTTCTGCAGCAAGTCCCGATTAATATGCTTCTGATGATAAAGGGTTCCAATCAACTTCACGAACTCCAACGAACGGTTCGCAGGTTCTTCCACTACTGGGATAACACGTTGTCGTCTACGTGCATAGAACACACAGAAGAGTAATAACCCTCCTAAGGTGAGATAGATAGCCCATCGGAGAGGCTCATTTTGCAACCAGAAGCGTAGTGGAGTATTCGTTTCAAATTCCGTCTCAGGACCGTATGCTTCAGAGCGGATAATAGGTAAGCCTCTAAACTGTGACATCAAACGGAAAACGAGTTCATTTGTCTCAGTATCGAGGATGCCATAATTGGTCATTAACAATGGATCACAAGAAACAAAGAGTTCTCCCTTTCCTCGTTTAATCTTAACCACACGTGGCACCCAATAGCCTTCTGTAGAATCAGATTCTTCCTCTGAAATCCAACTTTTGACCAAAGTATCACATGCAGCCTTCCCTTCTACAATCACATTATAACCTCCCATAGCAGAATAGACGGAGTATTCTTTTTTCTGATATGGCAACTGTTGAGACCAAACTAAGGTATCATAAGGAATTGACTGATTCTCAATTGAGGACTTAACCTCCATAGGAGAGAACCCATATTGCCCATTAATATATACCTGCAAATCTGGATATAGAGAATCAGGCTCAATATCAGACGTTGCAATGAAGACTTTATGACCAGCTTTCAACAGTCTATCCAGCGCGCGAATATCTGTTGCAGAAGGACGAAAACTAACTGTTTGAATTAAGAAAGCATGCGGTTTCTTACCATATCCTTCACGTTCCAACTGTGCTATTGTCTTCTTTGTTACCTCATAGCCAGCAGGAACAGACTTCTCCATCAGCGAGTCGAACACCTCACAACCAAAGGGTTGCTTATCGTAATGATTAAAGGTAGGCTCCCAAACAAACTTTGAAGGCGCATTCCACTCTAATAGGAATACGAAGACAAGGAACCCAGCTACGAAGAACCAAAACCTTTTGTTCATCCTTGACCTCCTTCCTTTATCTTGCTTTCCAAGTCTGTCATCAGCTTTACCAACTCCTCCGAAGCTTGATAATTACCATATCTTACACGCATAAAAGCAGTTGTCATTCGTTCAAAGTCTACAGATAGGAACTCACGAGTGTATTGAGTTGGGGTCTTATAGAGCTGCCAACTAATCTTATTACCATCTGATAACCAACGAAGTGTGCGCAGATAGACAATTCGAACAGCCTTGTAATAATCCTTCTGTGCCATTGCTTTGGCATAGACAGCCTCAAAGTCTACACCATAGATATTGTCTTCATCATCATTTTCATTCGTCACCTTACCCGCTTTACCGAAGAGTTTGAACTGATAACGGTACAAAATAAAAGCGATTAGGGCAATAATAGCAAGCGCAAGAATAATGTAGATCACTATACGGAAGTCCCCTTTGCCTTGAATATTGAATATCTCAGATAGGAACTCGCCTATCTTTGACATCAGCCAATCCCACCAATCAAGTTCAGGTGCCTGTAACTCTCGCGCATAGTTGTACGCTTCATCAGCACGGTACTGATGAAGTAACGCAGAATCACACGACAAAGTATCACTTAATGGCTGTAACATAGGGCTTAACTATCAGAGTTTACCGAAGTTATCAATATCTGTATCTTTCTCTGCTAACTCCTCAAAGTGCTGTATGTCGTCCTCAACAGAGAAGCCATCTTCCTCCTCTGCGATGCTTCCATAGTGAAAAGCTAAGGCGAAGGTTGAGATTGTCATCGTAAGATACATACCAAAGTTCATGAATACAGATGACAAATAAACGAAGAAGCTATACACAGGACTTGTTGCAAAAGAGTTCTGAGTAGTATCAGTAGCCAGCAAAACTGACTTCACAACCGTCAATATATACCAAGGAATTGATGTGAATGAAGACAGGATATTAGTCAAGAATCCTATCACAAACATCAAGCCAAACAATGACCAGAAAGAATGGAAACCAAGTTTTAAGCCACGTAATATAGAACTAAACAACGTTTCCTTATCTTCAAAAACATAGACAGGTAATGCCATAGAAACTGGTAAGCAGCACACAAGTAATGCAAGAATTGGTATAACGGCTAATATCGGTGCACTTACAATTGCAGCAAAAGAGAAGACAAGAACCAAAACTACGATAAACAGAGCTACAAGAACTACGGTCATTAACAACGAGCGTTTAATCACCTGAATGATTATAGGTTTTAAGTCACTCAGGGTCGTATGACGAAGTCTATTTGGACTCTTATGGTAGTATTTCACCATACTATAGCAGATTCCAGCCAACAAAGTAGAACCTATCAGCAGACAAATACCATATCCCACGTACGAAACACCGAATCTAAGGAGCATCCCCTGCGCTACATCTACATCCTCCCCCATATCGAAGGTATTGTTATAATAAGGTTCTAAGACCTTCATCATCATCTCCATAGCGAAGCCTTGTACCAAACAAAGTGGCAAGAGTAAATAGGTACATCCACGCAACAAAAACTTAAAGTTCTCACGAATAAACTCAAAAATCGCTGAGAACTTCTCGCCGAAACTACGAACTTGATAAAGTTCAATCTTTGGTCTTTCTATTTGCATTTTCTAAATGATAATTACGTTTATAAGGTAAGTAAATAAAATAATACACGACAAACGCCAATGATACGAGTATGATACCAAGGCGGATAAAGTTGTTCAACTCTGTATGACGAGTAATGAATGCTTCGATAAAACCTGCCATGATAAAGATGGGTACCGTTCCTACAACGATCTTCATTCCCCTCTTTGCCCCCCGCTGAAAGCTGACCAAACGCGAGTAGGTACCTGGGAATAACCAACCATTACCAATTGCCAAGCCTGCAGCACCTGCCACAATGATCGCTGAAAGTTCTAACGTTCCATGCAACATCGTCGCTAAAAGGCTTTCACCTAATATTCCATGCTGATAAAAGAAAGTATCAAAACAACCTACCATAATACCATTTCGGAATAAAAGGAAGACTGACATCAAGCTCGTCAATACGCCCGAAACAAACACATTAAACGACACCATGATATTGTTCAGCGTAATACCAATAAACATATCTCCCTCTTCTTCCATTCCATATACGCCCATCGGCTTACCCTTCGCAATATTCTCAAGGGTCATATCTGTATAGCTGTCGCCAAGTATCAAGCGTGGGAAGGATTCGTCACCTAAGGTAGAAACAACACCAATCAGTACACTCACCATAAAAATAATGAATGACAGAAGCAGTAACTTACGCTCTTTCCACATCACGTCAGGCACCTCCTGCGTCCAGAAAGTCACCAAACGCGACCACTTCTCCCGCTTATTACGGTAGATTTCATTATGAAGTGCAGAAGCAAGTTTGTTGAGATAGATGGTAATACGTGAACGAGGATAATGTGTCTGTGCAAAAGCGAGGTCAGCTGTAAGCTCAGTATAAGCATCAGCCAACTGGTCAGGCATCTCAAACTTGACATTATCTATCATGCCTTCCATTGCCCGCCACTTCTCAATATTATTGCGTATGAAAAGAATCTCTTTCATGCAAAGTCCACACGTAATTTACACATTATTATCATTTACGCAACAAATTTAGAGTTTTTTTCTTACATTTGCAACAGAAACAACATTTAATTATCAAGAAAATGCCCGAAGCCAATATCATAACAGGCCAGTACGTCCAGATAAGTCAGTCACCGGCAAGTTTAGGAGAGCGTATCATTGCACAAATAATTGATAGCTTCCTAATTATCTGCTATCTGGTTGGTGTGTCGCTCCTGATAGCTAAGTTTAGCTCTTTTCATAGTTCGAATGACTTTTTCTTCCTAATAGCCGTCTACCTTCCTGCCCTCTTTTATCACTTCCTTATGGAACTTTTCAACCATGGGCAAAGTGTTGGAAAGATGGTGATGCATATCCGTGTTGTGAAAAAAGACGGAACAACACCGGGCATTGGTGACTTTTTTATGCGTTGGCTTCTGCAACTTGTCGACCTTGGTTTCTCTGGTGTTGGCGCACTTGTCATTCTTATCTCTAAGAATTCACAACGTCTTGGCGACCTTGCAGCAGGAACGATGGTCATCCAACTCAACGATTATCGCAAGATTCAAGTATCACTTGACGAGTTCTATTACCTTGACAGGAAGTATAAACCTGTCTACCCACAAGCAGAAGACCTCTCTCTTAACCAACTTGATGTTATCCAACGTACCCTCAACTCTGAATACGGATACGAGCGCGAACGTCGTATTGCTTCCCTTGCGGCTAAGGTACGAGAACATCTCAACATCTCTGATACCAATACTGCTGATGAGAAGTTCCTCTATACTATCGTACGTGATTACCAGCATTTCACGTTGGAAATAATATAACGAAATAGGGAAAAGGCAAGTATAAGACAGCATGGATATCTAACAGAACTGCGCTGTATAATTTTGGTATTAGTGCCTTACGATGCCATGTTATAACGACAACTATAAAGTGTTCTACCCATTTTCATCCAACGTATTATTGCTTAGCACATAATGTGCGGATGGCTAACACGTATGGTGTTCATGCCTAACACATGATGTGCGGAGCACTAATCACATCGCTATTGGTTATCAAAACAAGCACTACTAATCGTTAGAAAAGAGTTATGATGACGTCTCTCAGAAAAAAGATAACAGCTATTGGAGGTGCATTGGCTTACCCTTCCATAAGTCTAACACCTAATATTACAAGAGAACACTTCTGTAGAAAGTGGGTACTTGTGACGGGCGCGTCGCATGGGATAGGGCGAGCATTAACCGAAAAACTAATCAGTGCAGGTGCAAATGTCTTCCTCATTGCTCGAAGTGAAGCGGACTTACGCCTCTTATGTGCCAAGGCTAAGCAAATGGGAGGTAGTGCAGACTACTGCGCAATAGACCTAAGAAACAGAGAAAAACTGGAACAGCTCTGCACGAAACTAAAGGAAACACTACCACGGTTGGATTACTTCTTTTGTAATGCGGGTAAATCTATCCATCGCAAGATCAATGATGCCGTAGACCGGCTCCACGACTATGACCGCACCATGGACCTCAACTACCGTTCCTTGGTCGCGCTTTCATTGGCTATGTTACCTGCTTTGAAGGCGAGCAAAGGACGAATCGTCTATTCTTCATCAGTGAGTACACTCTACCCAATGGCACCAGGCTGGTCGGCTTATCATGCCTCAAAAAGTGCTGCTAACACATGGTGCGAAACGGCAGACAGCGAGTTTACACCGTTAGGTGTTCACGTGCAGATAGCTTATTTACCCTTGGTTCACACAGCGATGTCAGATGTCAACGAACAATACAAGCATCTACCTGCTTACAGTCCATCTGATGCAGCTAATATTCTGTTGAAACTTGCTATACGAAAGGTTAGAACTTATAAACCTTGGTGGGCAAAGTTATCAGCCCCAATAGCCTATCTCTTTGCTCCGATTATTCACCTATATTATAAGCGATTGCCATGAGAAGAAAGAATGAAGCTATCCTTTCTATCCTCTATCATTTACACATAATCTCCCCAAAGGGCATATTTGTGTGGGCTGAAAGCCTCATCTATGAAGGCATCAGCCTAATGGCACTGCTTCGCTTTGTTGCTTATTTCTATCCACAACGCTGTGCAGTCATTGATGACTGCCAATCTTTGACCTATCGAGAGCTCTATACTCGTACACGTCAACTCGCACAAATTCTCCACATAAAATACCACCTTCAACCCAAAACGAGAGTGGCTTTGATAGGACGTAACAGCCTCACCTTAACCATCCTTCTACATGCACTCTCACGATTAGGCATACACACCACCTTGCTTAGCACAGACTTAGGCACAGAACAGATAAGAGCAACCTTACAAAAGCATCATTATCAACTCTTTGTATATGACGAAGAACTCAAACAGGTTCCCATAGAAACTCCTTGTACGGCTGTTACAACAGAGACACTAAGCGACCTCCTTTTATCTAAGGAGGCACAAACAAGAGACCTAAAACTCCCTAAAATCTGGCGAGGAGGAGAAATAACCATTCACTCAGGGGGAACAAGTGGCAACTTTAAGAGTATTGCCCGCCGCCCTTCTGTCACCTCTTTTCTCCCTCCATTACTTGCGTTACTACACAACATCAGAATCTACGAATATAAGAGTGTACTGATTTCACTGCCATTTTATCATGGTTTCGGACTTTCAACGCTTATTATCTCCTTACTTATGGGTAAGAAGGTATGTCTACAAAAACGCTTCGATGCTATCAAAACCTTAGAGATTATTCAGCGTAAACAGATAGAGGTCATGCCAATTGTTCCTGCTATGCTCTCACGTTTTTGGCAGATTGAAAATGCAAAGGAGAAGATGAAGAGTCTGCGTTGTCTTATAAGCGGTGGCGATAAACTTCCTAAAAGCCTCATCGACATGACTCATCAACAAATTGGTGAGGTGCTCTTTAACCTTTATGGTACGTCTGAAGCAGGATTTTTTATGCTGGCAACACCCAAAGAATTAGCTTCCTTTGATGAGACAACCTTAGGTAAGCCTATCCAAGGAGTTGACTGTAAAATAAAAAATCTCAATGAAGAAGGAATAGGAACACTTTGGGTACGTTCTCGTTGGGCTATGCGAGGGCTGCGGAATCAATGGCAAAATACTGGCGATTTAGTTTCTCAGAATAGCGAAGGTTACTTCTTTCATCATGGGAGAGCCGACCGAATGGTGGTCTGCGGAGGTGAGAACGTTCAACCAGAACACATTGAACAGGTCCTTCTCTCCCACCCTATGATTGTTGCTGCACGTGCCTTTACCGTTCCCGACCCTAACTTTGGCAATGTCATCCACACGGAAATAGAATGTACACCAAAGGTAACTCTAACAGAGGCAACCCTTCGCAACTGGCTCCGACCACAACTATCACGTGCGGAAATGCCACATAGCATCCGCTTCAAAACCATTGAAATGCTCTCTACTGGTAAGCAGAAGCTGCATTAAAAGTGCTCCATCTTAACTCCAAATACAAACAGTTCTGAGTTCTTTTCATGATAAAAAAGAATTATTTTCATGAAAGAAAATATTTCTTTTCACGACAATAAATATTTATTTTCATGAAAATAATTCGAGAAGAAACAAAAGATAAAATCAATATAGGAGGACCAAGAGAGTGGAAAAGATCCTTGCTGTCTCTTTCATACACTAACAATAAAGCCATCATCCACAGTCTATTGCCGTAGATGATGGCTTTACTCTTATAGAATCATACCCTTTCTTAGAGAGGAAGTCTATTCCTTTTCCTCTTGAGGAAGCATGATAAGGGCTTCTTGTTTCTTACCATCCATCATTATCTTCAATGGCTTCGGGAAACGAACGTGGCGCACCCATTTTGTTTCTTCCACAGCTGGAAGGGCATCAAGTACGTTGCGCTGATAGAATCCATCTTCCTTATAAGGATTGATAGTAAAGTAGCCCACACCGAAAGAGGTGAGATTTTGGAAGAAATGTGTTCCCTGACTTGGGTCTACACGATAGTGTTCCAGTCCCTCCTCAACGATGACACGGGCTGCCGAGATATGTGGCCACTTCACAGGAATACCCAACCAAGGGTCGCTTGAACCCCAACGACCGGGACCAATGAGCACATAGTTCTTGTCAGTATCAAGGAATTTGCGATTTATCCGTTCTATCTCATCAGCAATAGTTGGGTTGTTAGATGCAGAGAAAGAGCTGTCGGTCTTTACATACACAACATCTTGTACATCGTCAGAAACGCCATGTCCCAGAGAGTTATGGCTCCGCAAGAGACATTCTTCGTCATGTATTGCAGTAAGGTCTTCATCTAACATCTGCTTAGAATCAACGATTGGGCGAATCTGCAAGAGGTATAATTCACCCGTACGGTCATCATTCAGATTAACAGCAAACTCAATCTCCACTGGGCGACGCATAGCCTCAGCACCGTATGTCATTGCCATTTGCAACAACTCTGGTAGTGGGAAGACGTTCTGTTGGAGGACACCACAGAAAGAAATAACCTTTCTTCCACCCTCATAGAGTCCATCGTAAATAGCATGGTCTTCGGGAGAATAAGTGGAAGTGATATATTGTAGACTGCCGTCAGCCTCAGCATCTTTCACACGCAGTTTGAGGATATTAAAACCATCATCCACCTTAAAGTCCTCACTGATATGCTTCATGTCAAGTGCATAGAACTGAGTTTGAGTTTCGCGTAGGGCTATTTCCATTTCACTCATCTGTAAGACTTGATGCGGATGGAACGGACAAACGCGCAGCGTCTGACCACCATCTACAATATACTTACCTAAACCCAATGCCAAAGAAGCAATACCTTCCTCTGCTTTCTCTTCTCCTATTGGATAATAGTTGAGAGATCGAAGAACACCAGAGATGTTCGGATAGAAATGATCTCCATACTCCTTACCGACAACCTGCTGTAAAATAACTGCCATCTTCTCCTGATCAATGACGTTACTTGTAGCAGTCATATAGGCTTTAGAGTCACGATAATATACTGATGCATAGACAGCCTTAATCGCACAAGCCAACATTCGGAGCATTTCATACTTATCCTCAAGATAAGGAATCATATAGGTAGAATAGATGCCTGCAAAGGGTTGGTAGTGACTATCTTCCAACAACGAACTGGAACGGACAGCTATAGGTGAGCGAGTAGCCTCAAAGAAGGTAAAGAAGTCGCCTATGAATTCATCTGGCAATTGAGCACGAAGGAAGGCTTGGAGTATTTCTTCATCGCTTGCATCACTCAAAGCAATCTGGTAAAGATTGTTTTGTTCCATAAAGCTATCGAAGACATCCGTACAAAGAACGACTGTCTTCGGTATCTGTACCTTTGCATTGGGGAAGCGGTTGAAGTCTGGTCGAAGTTTAATAACGTTATCAAGGAAAGCCAAACCACGTCCCTTACCACCTAACGAACCGTCTCCAATACGAGCAAAATGGGCATATCGGTCGAATTTCCGCCTATCAAACAGAGCTACAACACCCACATTGCGCATCCTTCGATAGGCAACAATGGCATCAAAGATAATCTGTCGGTGCATATCTACATCCTGCAGTTTATGCCATGTAATACCTTTTAGGAAGGAAGAAACTGGGAAAATGGCACGTGCAGAGAGCCAACGACTCATGTGATTGCGGGAGATATGATAGAGCATAGAGTCACGTGGAATCGTAAAGATATTATCCTGCAACTCTTTCAAGCTTCGAATACGCATCACCTCCTCACGTGTTTCTGGATTACGGAAGATGAAATCACCGAAGCCCATATGTTCTTCGAGTAGGTGACGAAGGTCTACACTCATCTTCTTTGAATTCTTATCTACAAAGTGGAAACCTTCTGCCTCAGCCTTCTCACGGTTCTCACTCTCCGAACTTTCAATAATCAAAGGGAGGTATTCATCTTCTTTCCTTATGGCACAAAGTAGTTTTAAGCCTGCCTCTGGGTCTTTCTCTGCAACAGGAATATTCCCTTCTGTCGCAGAAGAGCTCTTCCCCTCTACATTATTAATAGGGAATCTTACATCAGAGATAACACCCAAACAGTTATCCTTATAACGTTGATAGATATCCCATGCTTCCACGTAAGTGCGTGCCAAAACCACCTTTGGACGTCCACGCTGGCGCAAAGAGGCATCATGTCGGGTCAAGGCTTCAGTGGCAAAGTTCTGACTCTGCGTAAGGATATAGCTATATAAGTTAGGTAGAATAGAGGAATAAAAACGGATAGAATCTTCTACCAGCAATATCATCTGTACTCCCACCTCATGGATATCATTCTCTATATTCATCTTATCCTCCATCAACTTAA